>DASRXO010000679.1:0-3498 GCA_035654095.1 Telluria sp. | reverse complement strand
GCCCTGGCCCGAGAAGCTGAAGCCGACCACGCCGACCATGCTCTCGACCTCGGGTTGCTTGAGGATGTAGTCCTCGGCCGTCACCAGCGCGG
Source organism: Telluria sp. (assembly GCA_035654095.1). Lineage (GTDB taxonomy): Bacteria > Pseudomonadota > Gammaproteobacteria > Burkholderiales > Burkholderiaceae_D > Telluria_A. Next base: position 3,406 of record DASRXO010000679.1, on the reverse strand, counting down.
CGCGGGTGCGCTCGAAGGTGGCGCCCGGCGGCAGCTGGAAGTTGGCGATCACATAGCCCTGGTCTTCGTTCGGCAGGAAGGACGAGGGCATGCGCGAGAAGATCAGCACCACCACCGCGATCAGCAGCGCGAACACGGCCAGCGCGCGGCCGGTGTGGCGCAGGATCCTGGCGACGAAGCCTTCATAGTTCTTGGCGGTGCGGCCGAAGCCGCGGTTGAACCAGCCGAAGAAACCGCCCTTGGCGTGGTGGTGGCCGGCTTCCACCGGCTGCAGCAAGTGGGCGCACAGGGCCGGCGTGAGCGACAGCGCCATGAAGGCCGAGAACGCGATCGACGACACCATCACCGCCGAGAACTGGCGGTAGATATTGCCGACCGCGCCGGCGAAGAAGGCCAGCGGCACGAATACCGAGATCAGCACCACCGTCACGCCGATGATCGCGCCCGAGATCTGGCCCATCGCCTTGCGCGTGGCCTCGAGCGGCGGCAAGCCTTCCTCGCTCATGATGCGCTCGACGTTTTCGACCACCACGATGGCGTCGTCGACCACGATGCCGATCACCAGCACCATGCCGAACATGGTCAGCACGTTGATCGAAAAGCCCAGCGCCAGCAGGGTCGCCAGGGAGCCCAGCAGGGCCACCGGCACCACGATGGTGGGGATGATCGTGTAGCGGATATTCTGCAGGAACAGATACATCACGAGGAACACCAGGATCACCGCCTCGACCAGGGTTTCCACCACTTGCCTGATCGAGATGTCGATGAAGGCCGAGCTGTCGAACGGGATCGCCCATTTCATCCCGGGCGGGAAGTAGCGCGACAGCTCGCCCATGCGCGCGCGCACCAGCTTCGCCGTTTCCAGCGCATTGCCGGTCGGCGACAGCTGGATCCCGATGCCGGTCGAGGGCTTGCCGTTCAGGCGCGCCGAGGTGGTGTAGTTCTGACCGCCGATCTCGATGCGCGCCACGTCCTTCAGGCGCACCGCCGAGCCGTCCGGATTCGCGCGCAGGATGATGGCGCCGAACTGGTCGACGGTGCTCAACTGGCCGCTGACGACCACGGTGGCGGTGATGGTCTGGCCGGCCACCAGCGGCAGGTCGCCGATGGTGCCCGACGAGACCTGCGCGTTCTGCGAACGGATCGCGTTGTTGACGTCATTCGCCGACAGGTTGAAGCCGACCAGCTTGGCCGGATCGATCCAGATCCGCATCGCCTTTTCGGTGCCGAACAACTGGGCCTGGCCGACGCCGGTGATGCGCTGGATCTCGGGCAGCACGGTGCGCGAGGCATAGTCGCCGAGCGCGATCGGGTCCCACTTCGGATCGTCCGAGGACAGGATCGTGAACATCAGGAAGTTCGAGCGCGCCTTGTCGACCCGCACGCCCTGCTGCACCACCGCCTGCGGCAGGCGCGGGGTGGCGCGGCCGAGCCGGTTCTGGACGTCCACCTGCGCCAGGTCGGCATTGGTGCCGGTCTCGTAGCTGATGGTGATGGTGCCGGTGCCGTTGGCCTGGCTGATCGACTCCATGTAGATCAGGCCGGGCGAGCCGTTCATCTCGCGCTCGATCACGCTGATCACGCTGTCCTCCAGCGTCTGGGCCGAGGCGCCGGGGTAGGCCGCGGTGATCACGATCGAAGGCGGTGCGACCGGCGGGTACTGCGCGATCGGCAGCTGGGTGATGGCGACCGCGCCCATCACCATGATGAACAGGGCGATCACCCACGCGAAAATGGGGCGGTCAATGAAAAAACGTGCCATGAAGGGATCCTGTGAGTGTTTTTAACGGCTGGCGGCGGCGCCGGCGGCGGCCGGCGCCGGCGTGCCCGGCGCAGGCGTCGGGCTCCACGGCACCGGCTTGACCGGCGCGCCCGGCACCATCATTTTCTGGAAGCCGTCGACCACCACCTGCTCGCCGGCTTTCAGGCCGTCGAGGATGACCCAGTTCGTACCCTGCTGCGAGCCGACCTTGACCGGGCGCGGCGCGGGCTTGCCGCCGGCTCCGACCACGATCACGGTGTCGCCCTGGTTGCTGCGGGTGACCGCCTGCTGCGGCACCACGATCCCGGCCGGCAGTTCGGCCTGCGACAGGCGCACCCGCACGTACTGGCCGGGCAACAGCATGTTGTCGGGGTTCGGCACTTCGGCGCGCAGCGTGACCTGGCCCGAAGTCGGGTCCACCGTCACGTCGGAGAACAGCAGCTTGCCCTTGCGCGGCAGCTCGGAGCCGTCGTCGAGCACGATGGTGACCGGGACCGCGCTGTCGGCGCTGCGCAGTTTCAGCGTGGCCGACTTGCGCAGGGCCTGCAGCTCGGCCGCCGACTGGGTGAAGTTGACGTACACGCTGCTGGTCTGCTGGACCAGCGCCAGCTGGGTCGCGTCGGTCGCGCTGACCAGCGCGCCCTCGGTCACCAGCGCGCGGCCGATGCGGCCGCCGATCGGCGCCACCACGTTCGCGTAGCCGGAGTTGATTTGGGCGATCTGCAGCGCCGCCTTTTGCGCCGCCACGTCGGCCTCGGCCTGCTTGGCGGTGGCGACCACGTTCACGTATTCCTGTTTGCTGACGGCCTCGGCCTCGACCAGCGGCTTGTAGCGCTCGGCCTGGGCCGCGGCCTGGGTCAGGTTGGCCTGGGCCTTGCCGAGATTGGCCTGGGCGCTGTTCAGCGCGGCCTGGTAGGGTGCCGGGTCGATCTGGAACAGCAGCTGGCCGGCCTTGACTTCGGAGCCCTCGATGAAGGTGCGCTTGAGCACCACGCCGTTGACGCGCGCCCGCACTTGCGCGGTGCGCAGCGGCTCGACCCGGCCCGGCAACTCGGTCTGCAGGGCGACCGGTTCGAACCTGGCGGTGATCACGCCGACTTCGGGCGGCGGGCGGCTGGCGCCGGCTTGGGCGGCGCCGTCTTTCGGGCCGCAGGCCGCCAGCAGGGCGAGCGCGGCGGCGGTGCAGGCGGCGATCCGGGTCAGGGACAGGGAGGCAGTGGCGGTATAGCGCATTACGTGAGCATCCTTTAGTGAGGGACGAATTGCATGCACCCGGCATCGCTGCCCCGCATGCATATGTCATCGATGGCTTTTTTCAATTTGCGGATATACTAACACGAGTGTATGTTTAGCGTTTACGCAAAATTGGAGTGGCGTATGGCTCGCAGGACCAAGGAAGAAGCGATGGAGACGCGCGCGAGCATCCTCGACGCGGCCGAGCTGCTGTTCGTGCAGCAGGGTGTCTCGGGCACCACGCTGCAGCATATCGCAAGCGCGGCCGGTGTGACGCGCGGGGCGATCTACTGGCATTTCAAGGACAAGGCGGAGCTCTTCGACGCCATGATGGAGCGCGTGCGCCTGCCGGTGGAGGCGATCAACGAGGGCTCGGATTGCTGCGAGCAGGCCGATCCCCTCGCGCTCCTC
>DASRXO010000678.1:0-8377 GCA_035654095.1 Telluria sp. | reverse complement strand
GGCCATTGACAGCCGCGGCGGGACGCCCAGTCCCGCTGCGCCGCGCCCCAGCGCGGGCCGTAATGATGAGCAAGCGCCGATCGCGGCGTCTTCGCTCAGCAATACCCGCGTCTTCCCGTCCCCCGCAACCTGGTGAATGATCGCATCTCTTGCTTTCATTCTGCACCGAGTCGTGTTTTCCGCGGCGACCCCCAACACGCTTGTGCGCAGTCAAACCCTGGCGCCCACGATCTATTAAACTTTTAGCAATACTTCTCAGCTTGCTTGATGCTGCTGCCGTTCCGCACCAAAGGATGAGCATGAACCGCCAGAATATCTCTCGCGAGAACTATCAGACTTACGTATGGTTCCGTCAGGCGGCGGAGCGCGGCGATGCCTACGCACAATTCAATCTCGGCCTGATGTACAAGAAGGGCGAGTGCATCGAGCGCGATTACGCGCGCGCCTACAAATGGCTGCGCCAGGCGGCGCTGCAGGGCCTCGCGTTTGCCCAGAACCACCTCGGCGCGCTCTACTACAACGGCCGCGGCGTCGAAAAGAGCGATGCCGAGGCGGCCTACTGGTTCCGTCACGCGGCCGAGCAGGGCGACGCCTCGGCCCAGCAAAACCTCGGCCAGATGTACAAGAAGGGGCGCGGCATCGAGCAGAGCCACGAACTGGCGCTGGCCTGGTTTTACCGCGCCGCCGAGCAGGGCGTGGCGAGCGCCCAGAACCTGCTGGCCGAATGCTATCTCTACGGCCAGGGCGCGGCCGTCAATTACCCGCTGGCGATGGCCTGGTTCCGCAAGGCCGCGGTGCAGGGCGAGCCTGCGGCCCAGCTCAACCTCGGCGTGATGTACAAGCGCGGTTTCGGGGTCGAGGCCAACGATGCGCAGGCGCTGTGCTGGTTCCGCCAGTCGGCCGCGCAGGGCAATCCGGTGGCCCAGCGCCAGCTCGGCGTCGCCTATGCCGAGGGACTGGGCGTGCGCGCCGACCCGCTGCGCGCCTTCGCCTGGCTGCAGCGCGCCGGCGACCAGGGCGACAAGGATGCCCAGTTCAACCTGGGCGTGATGCTGGCCAATGGCCAGGGCGTGGAGCGCGACGAATCGCGCGCCCTGTCCTGGTATCTGCGCGCGGCCGAACAGGGCCACATGCTGGCCCAGTACAACCTCGGCAGCATGTACGCCAATGGCCGCGGCGTGGCGCGCGACGAGCGCCGGGCGCTCGAATGGTACCGCCGCGCGGCCGAGCAGGGCGCGCCCAACGCCCAGTTCAACCTCGGCGTGATCTATGCCACCGGCCAGGGCGTGCCGCGCGACGAGGCGCAGGCCGTGCAGTGGTACCGCATCGCCGCCGAGCAGGGCGACGCCAGCGCCCAGAACAACCTCGGCGTGATGTACGCCAACGGCCAGGGTGTGCCGCAGGACGACGCGATGGCCGTGTTCTGGTACGGCCAGGCGGCCGAGCAGGGCCATGCGCTGGCCCAGTACAACCTCGGCGGCATGTACAACAGCGGGCGCGGCGTGGCGCGCGACACGGTGCGCTCCTACATGTGGATGCTGCTGGCGGCCGACGCCGGCGACGAAACCGCCAGCGCCAACAAGAGCATCGTGGCGCGCCGCCTGACGCCGTCCGAGATCGGCTGCGCGCTCGACCTGTCGCGCCAGTGGCAGGTGGCGCACAAGCACGCCGGCCACGCCGGATAATGATGACGGTCCGATAATGCCTTGGCGCGCCCGCGCCATGTCGCCCCGCGTAAGACATAAAGTTCTTTGGGGAATTCTTCCCAAGACGCTACAATTGGATGGCACGATGCCGTACCATGGCAAGGTTGCCGAGCGCGGCACAATTCCGATCCGTCCCGATGAAAACCGTCTTTCGCACCGTCCTGCTTGCCAGTTTGTCCATTCTGTCCGCCAGCGCCGCGGCAGCCAGTCTCGCCGTCAACGTGCAGGACGCGGCCGGCAAGCCGCTGGCCGACACCGTGCTGTATGTCGAGCCGGAAGCCGGCGTGGCCCTGCCCAAGGTCCAGAAAGCAGCCGAGATCGAACAAAAAGGCCTCAAGTTCCTGCCGCTGGTGACCGTGATCCAGACCGGCAGCAAGATTTCGTTCCCGAACAACGACAAGGTGCGCCACCACATCTATTCCTTCTCGCCGGCCAAGAAGTTCGACCAGAAGCTGTACTCGGGCGTGGCGGCCCCGCCCCAGGTGTTCGACAAGGCCGGCACCGTGGTCCTCGGCTGCAATATCCACGACCGCATGATCGCCTACGTGAAGGTGGTCGACACCCCGTTCTTCGCCAAGACCGACGCCGCCGGCATCGCCCGCATCGAGCTGCCGGCGGCCGGCAAGTACACCCTCAAGGCCTGGCACTACAATATGACCGCGGGCGCCAACGCCGAGCAGGAAGTACTGGTCAAGGCCGGCGAGGCGCCCACCACCGTCGTCTTCAAGCTGGCCACGAAGTCGGTCGTGCTCGACGCCGAATCGCCGGCATCGGCGCCAGGCTATTGAAATGAAGATGCAGTTCCGCAGTCTGGAAGGGCGCATCGCCACGCTGTTCCTGGCCCTGATCATCGTGGTGCAGGGGCTGGGACTGGTGTTCATCCAGCAGGGCATCGACAGCAATGCGCGCGCCTCGATCGGCACCGAACTGACCAACGGCGAAAAGGTGTTCCGCAAGCTGATGGAGCAGAATGCCCAGAAGCGCCGCTTCAGCGCCCAGGTGCTGGCGCGCGACACCGGCTTCGTGCAAGCGGTCGGCAACGACGCCAACGACGACCGCGCCACCATCGAATCGGCGCTGCTCAATAGCGCGCGGCGCGCCGGGGCCGACCTCACCATGCTGGTCGACGGCGAGCGCAAGGTCAAGGTCTCGACCGGGATCGGCAAGGCCGCCTCGCTCGAAAAGCTGGTGCTTGGCCTGCTCGACCAGGCCGAACAGGCCGACGGCGCGAGCGGCATCGCGATCCTCGACAACAAGCCATTCCAGATCGTGGTCATGCCGGTCAAGGCGCCGATCACCATCGCCTGGGTGGTGATGGGCTTCGCGATCGACGCCGACCTGGCCACGGACATGAAGGAGTTGTCGGCGCTCGACGTGGCGATCCTCACGCGCGACGCCGGCGGACGCTGGAGCGCGGGCGATGCCACGCTGCCCGCGGCCTCGATGGCCGCCATGGCGCGCGGCCTGCAGGCCTTGCCGGCCGCCGCGCCGATGCGCACCTTCGACGTCAGCATCGGCGGCAGTAAATACAGCGCGCGGCTGGTCGACATCGGCCAGGACGGCGAGCGCGACGCCAGCGTGGTGCTGGCCCGTTCGATCGACGAAGCGACCGCGCAATACGTGCGGCTCGAACGACGCCTGATCATCCTGACCATCGTCGGCACCCTGGTCGCGGCGCTGGCCAGCGTATTGACCGCCAAGCGCATCGCCCAGCCGCTGCGCCAGCTGGCCGACACCGCGGCGCGCCTCGAACGCGGCGACTACAAGGGCCAGATCGAATTCAAGCGCGAAGACGAAATCGGCGCGCTGGCCCAGGCCTTCGACAGCATGCGCGACGGGATCGCCAAGCGCGAGCAGGAGATCCGCCGCCTCGCGTACTGGGACACCCTGACCAACCTGCCGAACCGCGCCCAGTTCGTGCTGCTGATGAACGAGGCGCTGGCCGAAGCGCGCAAGCGCGAGCAGCCGGTGTACGTGCTGATGATGGACCTCGACCGCTTCAAGCACGTCAACGACGTCATGGGCCATAACTTCGGCGACGCCTTGCTGTGCCAGGTGGCCGAGCGGCTGCGCCTGCAGATCGTCGAGGCCCACGCCTCGGCCCAGGTGGCGCGCCTGGGCGGCGACGAATTCGCGGTGCTGCTGCCCGGTTATGAGCTGGACAGCGCGCTGACCATCGCCGCCAGCATCCTGCAGGCGCTCGAGATGCCGCTGTCGCTGGAGGACCAGACGGTCGACATCGGCGCCGGCCTCGGCGTCGCCGGCTACCCGATGCACGGCGACGACGCCGAAAGCCTGCTCAGCATGGCCGAGGTGGCGATGTACGCGGCCAAGCAGCGCAACGACGGCGCGGTGGTGTACGACTCGGTGATGGACCAGTCGAGCGACACCAGCCTGTCGCTGTTGACCGAACTGCGCCACGCGATCGAGCGCAACGAGTTCCGCCTGCACGTGCAGCCCAAGCTCACGCTCGACACCGGCGAGGTGGTCGGGGTCGAAGCGCTGGTGCGCTGGATGCATCCCGAGCGCGGCAATGTATTCCCCGACGAGTTCATCCCGTTCGCCGAGCAGACCGGCTTTATCCGCGTGCTCACGCGCTGGGTGCTCGAGCAATCGGCCGCGCTGTGCCACGAGCTCGAAGCGAAGGGCATCAAGCTCAAGGTCTCGGTCAACCTGTCGACCCGCGACTTGCTGGACCAGGACTTGCCGGGCAAATTCAAGGACATCCTGCAGCGCCATGACGTGACGCCGGCCTCGTTCTGCCTCGAGATCACCGAGAGCGCGATCATGGACGATCCGGTGCGCGCCCAGCAAACGCTGGAGCGCCTGCACGCGATGGGGGTCGATTTGTCGATCGACGATTTCGGCACCGGCTACTCCTCGCTGGCCTATCTCAAGCGCCTGCCGGTCAATGAACTGAAGATCGACAAGTCGTTCGTGATGAACATGGAGAACGACATCGGCGACACCAAGATCGTGCGCTCGACCATCGAGCTGGGACATGCGATGGGCTTGCGGGTGGTGGCCGAAGGGATCGAGAGCGAGGCCGTATGGCGGCTGCTGGCGGCGCTCGGCTGCGACCAGGGCCAGGGCTACTTCATGAGCCGTCCGATCGCCGGCGACAAGCTGGCCGCCTGGATCGACGGCTGGGTGGCGCCGGTGCGCGCGCCGCTGCCCTACACCGATACCGCGATCCACGGCAGGCGCTGACCGACCCGTCATTCCCGCGCAGGCGGGAATCCATGCCGAGCCTGCATGAGTGCGACAAGGGCGGCAGCTCCACACAGCTGGACAAGAGCGAGGCTGGCCGCGCCGGTATCGCGTGGCGGTACGGGCGGGGTCGCAAGGGGATACTGCCGAAGAAGGGCTGGGGCTCTGCGCCGCATGGTGGCAAAGTGACAGCTTTGTTTCGGCCGGGAGCCCGCATGTTCTCCAGATTCTATCTACCTTCGTGCCTGACGCTGCTCCTGGTGTCGGTACTGCTGCTTCACGGGCCGATTCCGCAGCCGCTGGCCTACCATGCGTTTGCCGACACGCGCAGCCTGCTCGGGATGCCGAACGGCGCGGACGTGCTGTCGAACCTGGGCTTCCTGCTGGCCGGCGCCTACGGCCTGGTGCTGGCGTGGCGCTCGCGCGCCGAGCGCGGCCTGCGCGCCGCGTACGCGGCCTTCTTCGGCGCGCTGGTGCTCACCGCCTTCGGCTCCGCGTACTACCACCTCGCGCCGGACAACGCGCGCCTGGTGTGGGACCGGCTACCGATCGCGATGGCCTGCGCCGCCTTGCTGGCGGCCGCCGCGCGCGACTACCTGGACGCACCGTCGTCGGCGGCGCCGCTGCTGGTGGCGATCGGGGTCGGCAGCGTCGGATGGTGGGCGTTCAGCGGCGACTTGCGGCCTTACCTGATGGTCCAGTTGCTGCCGCTGGCGCTGATCCCCGTGATGCAGTGGCAGGCGCGCGCGCCGCGCCATGACCGCATCGCCTTCGGCTGCGCGATCGGCCTGTATGTCGCGGCCAAGCTGTGCGAGACCTTCGACGGCGCCCTGTTCGACGCCCTCGGCCTCAGCGGCCATACCCTCAAGCACCTGCTCGCCGCGCTCGCCGCGGTGTTCATCGCGCGCCACTTTCGCGACCGCAAATCGCGGGACTCGGGTTCAACGCACCCCCCGTTCTGTTGAATTCGATGTAATAGGGATGTCATGCGAGCTCAGTAGCATCGTTACTCCCTTAGTCCGTTTGGAGTAATTGCAAATGAGTATAGATCGTCGTGATTTTTTGCGCCTGAGCGCCAACACCAGCGCGGCTGCGGCCGCGCTGGCTGCCCTGCCGCTGAGCATACAGAAGGCCCTCGCCGTTCCCGCGGCGGTCGACACCGGTACCATCAAGGACATCAAGCACGTTGTCATGCTGATGCAGGAAAACCGCGGCTTCGACCATTATTTCGGCACCCTGAAAGGTGTGCGCGGGTTCGGCGACCGCTTCCCGGTACCGCTGGAAAGCGGGCGGCCGGTCTGGTATCAGTCGAACGGCAGCAGGGAGATCGCACCCTTCCATCTCGACCCCGCACTGTTTAACGCCTTGCTGGCGCCGAGCACGCCGCACAGCTTTTCCGACTCGCAGGCGGCCTGGAATCAGGGCAAGTTCGGCAACTGGCCCAAGTACAAAAACGATAACTCGATGGGCTACTTCAAGCGCCAGGACATTCCGTTTCAATTCGCCCTGGCGGAGGCGTTCACGATCTGCGACAGCTACCACTGTTCGATCACGACCGGCACCGATCCGAACCGGGTCACCTTCTGGAGCGGATCGAATTTCAACCCGGAGCTGAGAAGTCAAGGCATCAACTGCACCGATGCCGACGCGGAGGTTAACAACCTGCGCTGCTGGATTGCCAACCCCGCGCTGGATAAATGGCCGGTGCCCGGCTATACCTACCAAGGCTCGGCATTCAAATGGCCGACGATTCCAGACCTGCTCGAGCAGGCCGGTGTCAGTTGGCGCATCTATCAGGATCCGAACGACAATTGGACCGGGGCCATGAACGGATGCCTGGCGTTCGACAGCTTCAGGACCGCCAAGCCAGGCTCCCCCATCTACCAGAACGGGATGTCGCTGTGGACGCTCGAGGATCTGGCCAACGACGTCAAGAATGGCACGCTGCCGCAAGTGTGCTGGGTCCTTCCGCCCCAGGCGTTTTCGGAACACCCCGGGGGGCCATCGAGCCCATTGAAGGGCAGCAACTTTACCGAGCATGTGCTGAACGCGCTGACCGCCAACAGCACGGTGTGGAGCAAGACCGCATTCTTCCTCACGTTCGACGAAAACGACGGCTCCTTCGATCACGTGCCGCCGCCCGCGGTGCCGTCCTATAACCTGGATGGGACGCTGGCGGGCAAGTCCACCGTCGGCCTGTACGGCGAATACTTCTCCGACCCGAACGGGGCCTACAGGAAGGCCGACGACACCATCAGCGGGCCGCTGCGCCCATACGGACTGAGCGCACGGGTTCCGATGTACGTGATTTCCCCGTGGAGCAAGGGCGGCTGGGTGAATTCGCAGGTGTTCGACCATAGCTCAATGGCGATGTTCTTGGAAAAACGCTTCGGCATCACGGTGCCGAACGTCAGTCCATGGCACCGCGCCGTCTGCGGCGACCTCACCTCGGCATTTGAATTCCGCCATCCGGCCGATGTCGCCGTCCCCTCGCTGCCCGATACCAGCAACTATGCGGTCATCGATGCCCAGCAACGAGCGCTGGGTAAATATATCGTGCCGGCGACCAACCAGCCGCTGTTCCAGGAGGCAGGGTTCCGGCTTTCCCGAAAATTGCCGTACCAGCTGCATGTCGACGCGGTCGTCAGGGCCGGCATCAGCGTTGAGCTGGCGTTCTTGAACACGGGCAGCCAAGGGGCCGTGTTTCACGTCTACGACAAGCTGCATCTGGACCGGATCCCGCGCCGCTATACCGTGGAAGCAGGGAAGAGCCTGAGCGATGTATGGAATACCTCGCTCGACCGCGGCAAGCACGACTTATGGGTGTATGGACCGAACAGCTTTGTCCGGGGGTTCAAGATCGACGCGGTGGCGGCGGACAATGCCGCGATGCCGGAAATCAAAGTGCGCTACATGAGGGAGGAGGGCAGCTTGACCGTCAGCTTCGCGAACGCGGGGACGCAGGCCTGCCGGCTCACGGTTCGCGACAATGCCTACCGGAGCGGCGGCCCAAAAGCGGTAACGGTAGCACCCGGCAAGGTCGTCGAGCATCGCTGGTCGCTGAACAAGAGCGCCAATTGGTATGACTTCAGCGTCATTGCCGACGCGCCCGGCGGCTACGAGCGCCGCTTCGCCGGCCGCGTGGAAACGGGCAAGCACAGCTATAGCGATCCTGCGATCGGGATCGTCTAGCCGACCGAGGTCCGGGCTTAGCGGTGCACCACCACCAGCAGCGCCTTGGCCTCGGTCTTGCCGGCATTGCGCAGCACGTGGTTCTGGTCGGCCGGGTAGCGCGCGGTGCCGCCCAGCTTGACCTTCTTCTTGCTGGCGCCGACCTCCACCTCCATCGACCCGTGCAGCACCGTCATGTGCTCGCTGGTGCCCGGGTCGTGCGCCTGCGAGGCCAGCTCGCCGCCCGGCGCCAGCGTCAGCTCGTACCACTCGTACTTACCGGCCAGGTC
>DASRXO010000677.1:0-4418 GCA_035654095.1 Telluria sp. | reverse complement strand
CGATGAAGGTCCAGGAACCGCCGAACGAGGCCACCGCATCCGCGGCGCGCTCGCCCAAGGTCAACTGTTCGTCAAGGCTTTGTGCCGTGTTCTCGGCAATGTGCTTGCGCTGGGCGATCTGCCTGATCACTCTCTGGCTGCGCGCGTCCAGCCCCGCGTAGGGAGCGCCCAGCAGCTCGCGCGCAATGTCATCGCTCGTGTTCATTGCATTCCTGCGGGCGCGGTCGTCAAATGGGTCCCCTTACTTGCCCCGCACGTGGCGGCTGTTCGCCACCAGCCGGACCACCGCCTGCGAGCCGAGCAGGTCCAGCAAGGCGTCGACCGCGAGCGGCTTGACGAAATACTGGGCGAAGCCGGCGCTCACCGCGCGCTCCCGGTCTTCCTCCTGGCCATAGCCGGACACGGCAATGGCAAACGGGATATGGATGCCGACCGTGGCCCGCAATTGCCGGATCAATTCGAGGCCGTCCATGCCGGGCAGCCCAATATCGCAAATCAGGATATCGAAATCGTCGACGGCGGCCAGTGCGAGGCCGCTGACGCCATCGTAGGCGGTCGCGATCTCGTGCCCCTCGTGGCGCAGGAACATGGCCAGCGTATCGCTGGCATCGCGGTTGTCCTCGACCAGCAAGATGCGCAGGCGTTTGGGCGGGTCCGGATGCGCGATCGCCGGCGCCGCGGCCACCACGCCGCCGGACAGCGGCAAGCTGACCGAGAACACGCTGCCCTGGCCCAGCCCCCCGCTAGCGGCCTCGACGGCGCCGCCATGCAGCTCGACCACATTGCGCACCACATTCAGTCCCACCCCCAAGCCTGCTTCGGAACGCGCCAGCGAGCGCGGCCCTTGCGTGAACAGCGCGAAGATATGCGGCAATACCTCCGCCGCAATCCCCATGCCATCGTCCGCCACGGTGACCACGGCCATGTGGCCGACGGGCTGCGCCGACAGCACGATCCGGCCGCCGTCGGGCGTGAATTTGGCGGCGTTGACCAGCAGGTTCGAGAACACTTGCTCGAGCCGCGTCGGATCGCCGTTGACCAACAGCGGCAGGCCGGCGAAATCGCAGGTGAGATGCTGGCCGCGCTCGTCGAGCCGCGCCTTCACGGTCTGGACCGAACGCTCGAGCAGCTCTTGCAGCGGCAACACTTCGAGGCTGAGCGCGATCTTGCCGCTGCTGATACGCGCCGCGTCGAGCAAGTCGTCAAGCAGGCGCGACAGGTGCTTGACCTGGCGCGCAATGACCGCTTGCAGGCCCAGCATCTGCCCCGAGGGCGCCGGCATCCGCGCCAGCAAGGTGGCCGCCATGCTGATCGGCGCGAGCGGATTGCGCAACTCGTGCGCCAGCATGGCCAGGAACTCGTTCTGGCGCAAATTGGCCGCTTCGGCATCTTCGCGCAAGGTTTGGGCGCCGATGGTGGCGACCACCAGGTTCTGGTTGGCTTCGCGCAGCTGTTCGACCATGTCCCGCAATTCGTGCTTTTCCAGCGCTTCGCGGCGCAGTCCAGCGTTTTCGGCCTGCAGCGAGGCAATCCTTTGCGTCAGTCCGGCGAGGTCTTGCACCGGCAGGCCGATACCTGATTCGGAGGGGGACATGATCAGTGACCTTCGCCACGCCCTCCACTTGCCACTGGCCGTCCCGTGAGCATGCCGTCGAACTGCATCATCGTCGCATCGATCCGCAGGCCGCTGGCGGTGAGGTCGTAGCGGCGCAGCTCGGTGTCATGGCTGCTGCCCCTGACCTTGATCACCGAAATCACCTTGCTCAGGCGGCCTTCGATTTCCACGTAGCGCATCGCAATGATCGCGTCGGCCAGGAAGGACGAATCGGCCTGGCTGAAGCGCAGGTCGGTGAAGCGGTCTTCGAGCCCCATGGTGACCATCACGGTCGCGCCGGTCTCGGCCAGGCCGGCGAGGATGCGGAAGATCGCCTCGCGGAAATCCTGGCGGAACTCGGGCGCCAGGTACAGCCCCGCTTCGGACAGCGAATCGATGACCACGCGGGTGGCGCCGGTGCGCCGCACTTCGCTCACCAGGTCGTCCAGGATTTCCTCGATCGAGAGGTCGAGCGAGCGGTTCTGGAACATGCTGACCTGGCCTTCGTGCACCAGGCGGTCGAGCGCCGCATTGCGCAAGCGTGAGGGCCCTTTTTCAAAACAGGCGATGACGCCGTGCTCACCCATGGCGACGCCGTGCGCCAGGAAGGCGGTGCCGAGGATGGTCTTGCCCGAGCCGGAGGGACCGACCACCATCACCGCATGTCCCTTGGGCAGGCCGCCATGCAACAGCGCGTCCAGGTCCGGCACCCCGACCGATACGCGCTCGATTTGCGGCGCCCGGTCCCCCTCGGGCTCGCGCACCGGGCGCGGCTCGGGCAACAGGCGCGGATAGACATGCAAGCCCTTGCCCGAGATGCGGAAGGTATGCAAACCCATCTGGTGGGCCTGGCCGCGCATCTTGACGACGCGGATCTTGCGCACCACCGAGTTGCGGGCGGCATGCTGCGACAGGCAGATCAGGCCATCGGCCACCGTCATGATCGGATTGGCTTCGCCATCCGGATCGACGTATTCGCCGATCAGGAAGGTCGTGGCCTGCCAGCTGGTCATGCGCGTGCCCAGTTCCTGGATGAAATACTGCAGGTCGGCCACGCCCTCGTTGCCATTCTTGGCCATCTGGATCACGGAGCGGAACGAATCGACGAATACCAGCCCGGGCGTAAATGCTTCGACTTCCTTGATGATGCGTTCGAGCACGCCGTTGAAATCGCCGGTGCGCAAGTCCTCCGCCAGATTGACGTAACGAATGCAGGAATCGACCATGTCGATGTCGAAGAAATCGTACTGCTGCTGGTAGCGCAGCATTTTGAGCGGCGGCTCGCCCAACACCGTGAAAAACAGCGCTTTCTTGCGCGTGCTGGCCAGCGCGAACATGATCTGGTGCGCCAGCGTGGTCTTGCCGCTGCCGGGCGCGCCGGCGATGACGTTGAACGAAAATTCGCCGAGCCCCCCGCCAAGCAGACTGTCCAGGCCAGGCACGCCCGTCGCCATGAAGCCCAACTGTACTTTATCGTTCATTATGATTTCCTTCAGACCGGTCGGCCCATGCTGTTTTCAAGAGGCGCGTCGTCAGCCCATCGCCTATCAAGCCAGCAAGCAGCTTGGTAAAGGAGTCCAGTAAAGCGAGATTGGCCGCGGCCGCGCGTTCGGGCTCGATCGACGCCAGGCTATTCTTAATGGAAAGCAATAGTGTGCCTACCGAACGCTCGCCATTCAGTACCACGGGCCAATGATCGGCGACCGCGGCCAGCCGCGCGGCGCGCCCGTACAAGGCGCAGAAACCGGCCTCGCCGATCAGGGGCGTCAAATGCGCCGCCAAATCCACCCATACCCGGGTCGCGTGATCGACCACATCGGCGTGACGAATCCCTGGGGAATCTCCCACCGCCTTGCGTATGAGTTCGTGGCGCGCGTTATTATTAATTTCCATGCAGTTGCCATTAATCTGGAACGACCATAAGTTCGGGTATCAGTATGGACTATTCGGCGCCATCCGTATGATTAGTTTTGGACCCTGAAGCGTCCGGTGTTACCAAAACCCCGGACATAATCGAGCAGCGTGACCGATGCCGGCACGATCTTGATGAATACCGTGCCTGCCCACGGCACCGAGGCGGTGTCCGACATGAATTCCGCAAATTGCGGAAATCGGTTCAATAGCAATTGGCTGGCGCGCCGCATCTCATCCGGATCGCCGACGATTTCGGCGTTCCCGTCGATCGACATGCCCTGGATTTCGCTCCAATCCCGGTACGGCGCATTCACGGTCAGCGCCACTCGGGGGCGCACGCGGATATTATGGGCTTTTTCGCTGTCGATGCCGATCGCCGCGTACATAATCAGCGCGTCGTTGGCGAAGGTGACCGTGGTGGCATGCGGCGCGCCCTCCGGGCCGATCGACGCCAGCGTCAAGTCGCGAGTCCGGTTGATAATGCTGAGGGCCAACGCATAGTCCAACGATGCCAAGGCTTCCATACCCGCTCCTTTATCCTGCGTGCACTTTCTCCTGCGACATTCAGCATGCGCGGCGGCGCCGGCCTCGGTCTGTGCGGTAGCGCGCTTAGCGGAACGGGCATCCGAGCATTGCCATTGCGCGCAAATGGGCATTCTCAAAGTATATTCCGGTGTTTCCCGCATATTTACAGATTCGCCGCGCCGCCTCTGCTATGCTGGACTCGACTCTCCTCCTGCTTGCCACCGGCCTGTTCGTGTTCCAGTGCTGATCGGCGCCAATCTGCGAGCCTGCCACGCAGTTGGCGCGCCCTAGCGGCCCACGCCGCCGGCTGATCTCACGCACTCGGACTCGGCACTATGCACACGACTGGATTTGGCAAGGACGACCGTCAAGGCGGCGCCGACGG
>DASRXO010000676.1:0-2612 GCA_035654095.1 Telluria sp. | reverse complement strand
TCAAGCTGCTCAAGAAAGTGCCGCGCGCGGCCGGCACGGCCGGCTTCGAACTGTCCGGCATCCCGATCGAGCCGGCGGTCCCGGCCGATATCGAACTGAGCCCGCTGGCCGGCCCCGGCACGGTGATCGAGAACGGCGCCGACGGCGAGTTCCTGGTGTCGCAGCAGGCCGGCTTCCTCAACGTCGACGGCAAGACCAGCCAGATCGCGGTGGGCGACAAGATCGTCAGCCGCGACGGCGTCAGCGCGCGCACCACCGGCAACCTGCAGCTGACCGGCGACTACGAAGAATTCGGCGAGGTGCAGGAAAAGCGCGTGATCGAGGGCGAGGGCATCATCATCCACGCCGACGTGTTCGGCAATATCGTCTCGCGCGGCGGCACCGTGCTCCTGAACCGCAACCTGGTGGGCGGCACCGCGCACAATGCGCGCGGCGACATCAAGGTCAAGGGCGTGGCCTCGGGCTCGGTGATCCAGACCAGCGTCGGCGAGGTCGTCATGAACCGCGCCGAGAGCTGCATCATCTCCGGCACCAAGGTGACGATCGAACATGCGGCCAATTGCGAGATCATCGCCGAGGAAGTCATCGTCAAGCAGGCCGAGGGCTGCGCGATCGCGGCCCGCAAGATCACCATCGAGACCGCCTCGCCGCGCAAGCAGAGCGAGATGCTGGTGTTCGTGCTGCGTCCGGACAGCGCGCGCATCGACGAAGTGATCGGGCAGATGAATGTGCGGGTCGCCGAATTCGGCCAGCTCGCCGCGAGCCGCAAGGCCGACATGGAGAGCCTGACCAGCCAGCCCGAGGTGCGCAAGTACGTGATGCTGGCCTCCAAGATCCGCAAGAAAGAGCTCACGCTCACGCCCGACCAGGTGCCGCAGTTCCAGAAGATGGCGCAGGCGGTCGGTCCGGTGCTCAAGGAAATCGCCCGCGTCTCGCTCGACGTCAAGGCCGCCGAGACCGAGCAGCAGGCCGGCCAGGCGCTGGTCGATACCCTGATCCAGCAGCGCGCCGCGAGCGCCGGCGTCAGCCAGGTCGCGGTGCAGATGGTGCAGGGCGACACGCTGGTGCGCACCATGACCTTCAACCCCGACGGCACCAGCCTTTACGACCTGCCGGCCAAGGACATCAAGGCGCAGCTGCGCGGCAGCACCGCCGGCGGCGACGTCATCTTCAGCGGCGGCCACGGCGCGGTTGCATGGCATAGCGACCATCCGGACCAGCCGCACTGACCGCGCTACTCGCTGACCTTGCCGCGCATGGCCTTGGTCTGGCCGCTCCTGGTTTTCGTATCGAGGCGCTTGCGCTGCGAACTGCGCGTCGGCCGGGTAGGGCGGCGCACCGCGGGCGGCACCGCCACGCTGTCGACCAGCTCCTGCAGTCGGCGCAGCGCATCTTCCTTGTTCTGTTCGAGGCTGCGCGAAGCCTGCGCCTTGAGCACCACCACGCCGTCGCGCGTGATGCGCTGGTCGGACAGCGCCAGCAGCCTTTCCTTGACCGGCTCCGGCAGCGAGGACGCCGCCACCTTGAAGCGCAGGTGCACCGCGCACGATACCTTGTTGACGTTCTGGCCGCCCGGTCCCTGGGCGCGGATCGCGGAGAATTCGACTTCGGCCGGATCGATGGCGGCGCTCACGGCGCGTCGACGGGCGGCGCGTCGCCGATCGGCTCGAGCGCGCGGTAGCAGGTGGCGGCGAGCGCCGGCAGGCCGGCGAACAGCGCGGGGTCGTGCTCCGGCAACAGGCCATGTTCGACCAGCATGCGCACTTTGCTCAGGTAGCCGGACAACAGCATCAGGCGGCCCAGCGGCGAGATGGGCTCGCCCTTCTTCATGCCCGACTGCTCGCTGATGGCCAGCGTGACGCTCTCGGGGAAATTCCATTCGCGCCCGATATTGCAGGTCAGGATGCGCGCATCGCGCACCAGCCGCGCGCAGAACATCTCGGCGCCGAGCCGCTTGTCGCCCTTGGCCACCTGGTCCATGACGCGCAGGGTGACGATCAGCCCCACGTGCTGCACCAGGCCGGCCAGGAAGGCTTCGAACGGGTCGATCCCGAGCTGCTCGGCCAGCAGGCGGTTGGCCACCGCGCAGCGCTCCGACTGCTCCCAGATGCGCGGCGCGAGCGAGCGCGTGTAATGACCCGAATGCATGTCGATGATGGGGCGGAAGGCGACGCTGGTGATCAGGTGGCGCAAGCCTTCCTGGCCGATCAGCATGACCGCGTGTTCGACGCTGGTGATCAAGGTGCCGCTGCCCTTGATCGAGCTGTTGGCGAGCCGGATCACGGCCGCCACCAGCACCACGTCGCCCGAGATCGTGCGCGACAGCTGGGCGCCGGAGAAGTTATCGCTGCGCAGGCTTTGCAGCAGTTGCGGGATCAGCCCGGGCATGCGGCGCACCAGCGCGGCGCCCGATTGCTGCGAATCGATGATCACGGCCAGCGCATCGAGCACCTGGACTTCGAGCGGGTTGGTGTCGAGCCGCGCCGCGCCCTCGACCTCGAACAGCCAGTTGAAGAACGCGCCGTTGACGCGGTCGTGCTGCTCGAACGAGACCGCCGGGTCGGCCGGCGCCGCGGCTACCGGCGCGGGCGCGGGCGCGGCCGGCGCGACGG
>DASRXO010000675.1:0-3404 GCA_035654095.1 Telluria sp. | reverse complement strand
ACCCTTAAGAAACCTTCCAGGCCGGCTGATGAAGTCTGTTTTTGAAGGAAAAGCCGACGTTTTCATAGCCTGCGATAACTTCCGAGTTTGTTGAGGGTTTCGGATGCCGGCCGATCGCGGCGATGCGGCTTGCACCGTGGCCGGCGTCCGAAAGCCTTCAATGAAGGAACCCGCGGGAAATGGCAGGCGGTGGCGCCGCGACGCCGAGCGCTATGGAGGTTTGCGCACGACGGAGGTGCGTGAGGGCAACCGACGCCGATGAGTGTGTTGGCTGACGACGTTGCGGCGCATGATTGGTCCGTCACAGGTGCGGGAATCTGCGGTAAGCCAGGAAGATCGATGGCGACGTTGACGTGGCAAAGGCATATTTGCACGAGCGCCGCCGTGGCGGATCGAGGGCCGGCGAGGAAGAACGGGATTTTGAATCTGTGAGGTGGGGAACGTGATCATGACGTATCGATCCTGATCACGGTTGGCGGCGGCGGTCTGTATTGCGGTGTCGAGCCGCGGTTGAAGGTCTCGATGATGTTCATGCGACCGCCGCAACACGGGCACGGGTGGGTCGCCTGGTCGGTTGCCGGGGCACTATCGGCCGGGGCACTATCGGGAGGCTGCGGCTGGTGCGCGGTTTGCACAGGTGCCACAGTAGCGATCAGCTCACGGATCCGCGCGATGGTCTCGGTCTTGGTGCCGCTGGCGAGCAGACCGCAGTGCCTTATCCGGTGGAATCCGTTAGGCAGGACATGCATCAGGAACCGCCTGATGAACTCGTCCGGCTTGAGCGTCATGGTCTTGTAGCGGCCGGGTCCCTCGATCCGGTAGTCCTTGTAGCTGAACGTTACGCCGGTCGCGTCGGCGGCGATGAGGCGGCTGTTGGAGATCGCGACGCGGTGGGTGTAGCGGGACAGATAGGCCAGCACCTGCTCCGGCCCGGCGAACGGCCGCTTGCTATAGACGAACCACTTGGTCCGATGCAGCGGCGCGAGATAGGCCTTGAACGCGGCCTTGCTGGCGAGGTGGGCGTAGTCGCCGAAGAACTGCAGGCGGCCGGCGTCGTGTGCGGCGAGCAGCATCTCCAGCATCAGGCGGCGGAACAGCCGCGACAGCACCTTCACCGGCAAGAGATAGTTTGAACGGCAGCCGATCCAGCGCGTGCCGTCGAGCGATATCCCACCACCCGGCACGATCATGTGGACGTGTGGATGATGGCTCATCGCGGAGCCCCAGGTGTGGAGTACCGAGGTGAAGCCGATCTTGACGCCCAGGCGCTTGGGATCGGCCGCAATCGTGCGCATTGTCTGCGAGGAAGCCTTGAACAAGAGATCGTAGACGACGGCCTTGTTCTGGTAGGCGATGGCGGCAATCCGCGCCGGCAGCGTGAATACGACGTGGAAGTAAGGGACGTCCAGCAGTTCTGACTTGCGCTGCTTCATCCATGCCAGCGCCTGCGAGCCCTGGCACTTGGGGCAATGCCTATTACGGCAACTGTTATAGGCGATCTGCGTGTGCAAGCAGTCCTCGCAGCGCATGATATGGCCGCCGAGAGCCACCGTGCGGCAACTCTCGATCGCCGACATCACCTTCAACTGGCCGAGACTGACGTGACCTGCATTGGCTTGCCGCCAAGCCGGTCCATGGTCGCGGAAGATATCCGCGATCTCCAGGGCGGGACGAGCCATGATCGCCGTGGCTTATGACGGCGGCTTCTTCTCCGATGTCAGCGGCGTGAGCCGATCCAACGGGCTCATGACCGCTCGGATCACGTTGGTGGCTACCTGCGCGTAGAGCGCGGTCGTATCGAGCCTGGCATGTCCGAGCAAAACTTGGATCAAACGCACATCGGTTTTCTCTTCGAGCAGGTGGGTGGCAAAGCTGTGACGCAAAGTGTGAGGCGTCACTCGCTTCTTGATCGCCGCCCTATCGGCAGCGGCATGAACGGCGCGATTGAATTGCCGCGTCGTCAGCGGCAGCAGCGGATCACGCCCCGGGAACAGCCAGACCGCGGGCCGAGCGATGCGATACCAATCGCGCAGCAACTCCAACAGCCGCGGGGAAAGCATTGCAAAGCGATCCTTGCGCCCCTTGCCTTGCTCGATGCGCAGCAGCATGCGCTCGGAATCGATGTCCGACACCTTCAGCGCCACGACTTCGGAGACCCGCAATCCGGCGCCATAGGCGGCGCTCAGCGCGGCCTTGTACTTCGGCCCGGGAGCCGCCTCCAACAGCCGTGCGATCTCCTCCAAGATCACCGGGATCTTGCGTGGCTCCCGCACGAACGTGAGGTGCCGTGCCATCTCGGGGCGGTCGAGCGTCACGGTGAAGAAGAAACGCAGCGCCGCAACCGAGCCATTGATGCTCGGCGCACGCACGCCGGCCTGCGTCTGATGCAGCTGGAAAAGGCGAAGATCCTCAGGCGCGGCCGTATCCGGCGCGCGGCCGAGAAAGGCTGTAAATGTCCTGACGTGCCGGATATAGTCGTTGTGCGTCTTCTCAACGAAGTTGCGCACCGTCATGTCTTCGATCATGCGCCGGCGCAGCGGGCTGATGGGCTTCTCGCTCATTGGGAGCTCCTGTCTTGAGGTTGGAGTGCTTGAACCCCTCGATCCTCAAGACGGAGCGTCCGCCCGTCACCTGCGCTCGTTCAAAGAGTTACTGCGGCAGACGTAATCGCCCGACCGCGCCGCCAGCCCCCTCCCGCGGAAGCGGGTTCGTTGTGTGCTGGGCATGCTCAGCAGCTTGGAGGTGAAAGTCTTCTGCCCAACCTGATGGAGGTGAAGGGCTAGCAAAGTGCAAGGGCTACCGCCGCGAGGCGGTGTCTGAAGGAAGCATCGAGCAAACGCGTGAGTCGATGGACAAAAACCGAATACAAGGCGCAAGCGTCGGACGAGCGGGCAACGTACCGTGACGTCCATATCCATCAAAGATGCGAAGCGTAGATTCGGCGACTGTGCGCGGAAGGCGGCTGAGCTTACCCCAGGAGATCTGCTCCGTGTCGCTTCGGTGACTGAGGCTGTCGAAAGGCGGCCTGACCGCGGGGCAGAAGTCAGCAGAGGGCGTAGTAGGTCATGTCGTCGGCAAGGCTAGTGAGGCACTCCGTCGCCGAAAGGTGGAGGCAACAGATAGGCCAAGCCGGGAACGGTGGCTGAAGGCCCGAACGAGAGGAGAGGCAAGTAGGACATGAATCTCGAGAGCGACAAGCGGCTGAACATCCAGTTGAGACTGGACTTCTCATCGGCGCCGACGGGTGAAGCCCGGCAGGCGTTGCGGGAAGACATCGAATCGCCCTCGGTGGTGAGTGAGACCGAACGCCCAGCCAACACGCGTCGCATCATGGAGGACGTATGTGACCGAGCAAACCTGAAGGACGCATTACGGCAAGTGAGGAGCAACAAAGGTAGCGCAGG
>DASRXO010000674.1:0-2998 GCA_035654095.1 Telluria sp. | reverse complement strand
GATCCCGCGCATGCGCCAGCTGTACCCGGAGATCGGGCTGCTGGTGCTGACCGGCCGGGTCGCCTTCGACAACCGCATCCTCGGGCTGCGCCTGGGCGCCGACCACTATCTGACCAAGCCGATCAAGTTTCCCGAACTGGCCGCCCATATCGAAGCGCTCGACCGCCGGGTCCGGCCGCCCGAGCCGACTGTGGTGCCCAGCAAGTGGACGCTGAAAGTAAGCGCTCGCCAACTTGAATTGATGGGCTCGGTCATCGACCTGACCGAAAAAGAATGCAACTTCCTGCACCTGCTGACGATCAACACCCGTCCGGTGCCGCGCCAAGTGATCGTGGCCGGCATGGGCGGCGACGATCCCGACGCCAGCCGGCGGGTCGACATGCTGGTCTACCGCCTGCGCAAGAAAGCCCGCACCGGCCTCGGCCAGGATCTGCCGCTGCGCAGCGCCTACGGCGAAGGCTACAGCCTGTCGGCCGGCTTCACCCTGTCCTGACAATAAATAGGGACAGAGTCAGCGCCTGTTCCGGCGTCCGCTGCGATTAAATAGGGTCAGAGTCGAATTAATTCGGTAAAATTCGCTCTATCCGACCTTTTCGCAGCTGCCATGGCCCGCCTACCTCGTCTTGTTCTCCCGCATCAGCCCCATCATGTGATCCAGCGCGGCAACGATCGCCAGCTGATTTTCCGCGAGGCCGAGGATTACCAGCGCTTTTTGGCCTGGCTCAAGGAAAGCGCCAAGGAATTCAAGGTCGCGATCCACGCCTACGTGCTGATGCCGAACCACCTGCACCTGCTGGCCACGCCCTCCGACCACGGCGGGCTGGCGGCGGCCATGCAGCGCGTCGGGCGCTTCTACGTGCCCTGGTTCAATCACAAATATGAGCGCTACGGCAGCCTGTTCCAGGGGCGGTTCAAGACCTCGCTGGTCGATTCGGCCCGCTATTTCATGGTGTGCAGCCGCTATATCGAGCTCAATCCCGTGCGCGCCGGGCTGGGCGCGGGGCCGCTCGACTACCCGTGGTCGAGCTATGCCCACCATGCCGGCGTGCGGCCGGATGCGCTGATCACCGACCACGCGCTGTACTGGGCGCTGGGCAACACGCCCTTCCAGCGCGAAGCCGCCTACATCGAACTGGTGCAGCAGGGCATGACCGAGGATGAGCTGAAGAAGATTAATCTTGCTGTCTTGAAAGGTTGGCCCTTGGGTTCGGACGAATTCAAGACAGAATTGCAACACAAGGTCAAGCGCCAGGTCTTGCCCGCCAAACGCGGCCGACCTTTCAAAACGAAGGAAGCCGACGCCTGAGAACGCCCGCAAGGGCGTTCTTTTGGGCCGGCGAAAAGCGCCGCGTAGCCGTTTTCATAGGAGAACAATGCTTCTCCTGCGCCGGAAATTGACTCTGTCCCCAATTAATTCAACCGCCGGCAACTTGCAAATTAATTCGACTCTGACCCTAATTGTTTCGGTTGAAGTTTCTGCTGCGTTGCACTATTCTCGTCTTTCGACTCAAAAAAGCTGTGGAGATTCTCATGATTGCCCAAGGTTTGTACGACCCGTCCAATGAGCACGATGCCTGCGGTGTCGGGTTTATCGCCCATATCAAGGGCAACAAGAGCCACTCCATCATCGAGCAGGGCCTGCTGATCCTCAAAAACCTCGACCACCGGGGCGCGGTCGGGGCCGACAAGCTGATGGGCGACGGCGCCGGCATCCTGATCCAGATCCCGGACCAGTACTTCCGCGATGAGATGGCGAAGCAGGGGGTCGAGCTGCCACCGCCCGGCGAATACGGCGTCGGCATGGTGTTCTTGCCAAAAGAGAACGCTTCGCGCATCGCCTGCGAGCAGGAAATCGAACGCGCCGTGCGCATCGAAGGCCAGGTCGTGCTCGGCTGGCGCAATGTGCCGCTCGACGAAACCATGCCGATGTCGCCCACCGTGCGCGCCAAGGAGCCGGTGATCCGCCAGATCTTCATCGGCCGCGGCCCGGACATCATGGTCACCGACGCGCTCGAACGTAAGCTGTACGTGATCCGCAAATCGTCGGGCCACGCGATCCAGGCGCTCAAGCTTTTGCACGGCAAGGAATTCTTCGTGCCGTCGATGTCGGCGCGCACCATCGTCTACAAGGGCCTGTTGCTGGCCGACCAGGTCGGCGTCTATTACAAGGACCTGCAGGATCCGCGCTGCATCTCGGCGCTGGCGCTGGTGCACCAGCGCTTCTCGACCAATACCTTCCCCGAGTGGCCGCTGGCCCACCCCTACCGCCTGATCGCCCACAACGGCGAGATCAATACGGTCAAGGGCAATTTCAACTGGATGCGTGCGCGCGAAGGCGTGATGAAGTCGGCCGTCCTCGGCGACGACCTGCACAAGCTGTTCCCGCTGATTTACGAGGGCCAGTCCGACACCGCCTGCTTCGACAACGCGCTCGAGCTGCTCTTGATGTCCGGCTATCCGATCGCCCAGGCGATGATGATGATGATTCCCGAAGCCTGGGAAAACCACGGCATGATGGACGACAACCGGCGCGCCTTCTACGAATACCACGCGGCGATGATGGAGCCGTGGGACGGCCCGGCCGCGATGGCCTTCACCGACGGCCGCCACATCGGCGGCACCCTGGACCGCAACGGCCTGCGTCCGGCGCGCTACATCGTCACCGACGACGACCTGGTGGTGATGGCCTCGGAATCGGGCGTGCTGCCGATCCCCGAGTCGAAGATCATCCAGAAATGGCGCCTGCAGCCGGGCAAGATGTTCCTGATCGACCTCGAGGCCGGCCGCATCATCGACGACAAGGAACTCAAGGACATGTACGCCAACGCCAAGCCCTACAAGGCCTGGATCAATTCGGTGCGCATCAAGCTCGAGGACTTGCCGGAGGGCGCGGCATCGACCGACTTCGAGGAAAGCCTGCTCGATCGGCAGCAGGCCTTCGGCTACACGCAGGAGGACATCAAGTTCCTGATGAGCCCGATGGCGCAGGCGGGCGAGA
>DASRXO010000673.1:0-5184 GCA_035654095.1 Telluria sp. | reverse complement strand
GTTATGCTGAACATGTTGCAGGTTTGGATTAGTTGAGTCGGCAAACTCGGGTATACGCCCCTAATCCAATGCCTGCAACCCCTCCCAGCTTAGTCAAGCAAATTATTCCGGACACTAGTGCGCCTGCGCGGGAAGTCGTTTCCGAAAAGAGGAAACGACAATGCAAAAAAGGGAAGCGCAGGGCTTCCCTTTTTTGGTCAAGCACCTGCCGTCTCGATTACTGACGAGTGGTGTCGACCTGGATCAGCGGCTCGTCGACCGGCGGCGGCAGCGGCTTGCGTTCACGCCCAACGCGCACCGTCGGCGCTGCCTTGGCGGCGGCTTCTTGTGCGGCGCGCAGCTTCTCCGGATCGGTCGCGGCCAGCGTCAGGCCGGCCGAGCCGAGGATCGCGTTCAGGTCGGCCGGAGCGGCGGCAACCGGTGCAGGAGCTGGTGCCGGCGTCGGGGCCGGAGCAGGAGCGACTGCGACCGGTGCCGGAGCAAGCGGCGCAGGCACCGGTGCTTCGGCAACCGGCTCGGGCGTGAACAGCGAGGCTTGCACGACTGCTGGTTCCACAGCCTCGGGTTCGGCAGCGGCCGGAGCCGGTGCGGGAACCTCGGCGACCGGTGCCGGCGTTGGCGCGGCGACAGGAGCCGGCGCAGGGCTCGGCGCTTCGGCAAACGCCGCCGGTGCTTCGGCGGGCGCAGCCGCAGCAGCTGGCGCTGCTTCTGCAACTGCTGCCGGTTCGATCGCGGCCGGGGCGACATATTCCGCGGCAGGTACCGGCGCATCCGGCGCGGCGGCTTGCGCTGCTTCGCTGGTATGCGCGGCTACCGCCACGGGAGCGGTTTCCACGGCTGGGGCTTCCGCCTCGGCGGCTTCAATGCCTTCACCGTCGGTATCGCCTGCTTCGTTTTCGCTGCCCTCGACCTGGTCGCGGTCGCGGCGATTGCGGTTGCGGCCGCCACGACGACGCCGACGGCGCGGCTCGTCGCCACCGACTTCGACTTCGATCTCTTCACCGTTCGGGCCGACGGTGGTGATGGTCTTGACGACCGGCGCCGGCGCGTCCTGGAGCTCGTCCACCGGAGCGGCGGTATCGACCGCCACCGCGGCGGCCGCGGCCGGCACGGCGTTCAATTCATCGGCGTTCGGCTCGGCCACCACGGCGCGGTAGTCGGCCCGCTCGCGCGGAGGACGCGGGGTACGCTCGGCACGTTCGCCGCGTTCCGCACGCTCGGCGCGCGGTGCCGCGGCCTCGGCGCCTTCGCGCGCTTCGCGTGGCTCGCGCGGTGGGCGCGGCGTCCGCGGCGGACGGGCGTTCTTGGTCTCGCCATCGGCGGCCTTGACGCTGTCGTCGGCCGCGCTGGCCTTGCTGCCTGGCTCGCGCTCTTCGCGCTCGCGGCCGCCTTGCTTGCCGTTACGGCCGCGGCCGCGTGGGGCGCCACGGGCGCTGCGGTCGCCGCGCTCGCCGTTGCTGGCCGGCTTGCTCGGCGCGGCAGGGGCGGGCGCTTCAACGGCAGGCGCTTCCTTCTTGAAGAAGAAGCCCATCAGCTTGCTGAAGAAACCTTCCTCGGCCGGCGCGACCAGCACCGGCACGACCGGCTTCGGCGCTTCGGTACGGTCGACCGTCGGCGCCGGCTGGGCCGGGGTGATGGTCTTGACCATGGCTTCCTGGCGCGGCTTGACGTCTTCCTTCTGGCGCTTGCTGTAGGCCATGTCGGTCTCGGCCTGCTCGGCCAGGGTGTAGCTGGCCTGGCTGTCTTCGAGGCGCGGATCGTCGTGCTTGATGCGCTCGAGCTTGTAGTGCGGGGTGTCGAGGTGCTTGTTTGGAATCAGGATCACGCCGATGCGGTGGCGGTTCTCGATCTTCAGCACTTCGCCGCGCTTTTCGTTGAGCAGGAAGGCGGCCACGTCGACCGGCACTTGCACGTGGATGGTGGCCGAGTTTTCCTTCATCGCCTCTTCCTGGATGATGCGCAGGACTTGCAGGGCCGACGATTCGGTGTCGCGGATGTGGCCGGTGCCCGAGCAGCGCGGGCAGGTCACGTGGCTGCCTTCGGACAGCGAAGGACGCAGGCGCTGGCGCGACAGTTCCATCAGGCCGAAGCGCGAGATCTTGCCCATCTGGACGCGCGCGCGGTCGTGGTGCAGCGCGTCTTTCAGGCGCTGTTCGACTTCGCGCTGGTTCTTGGCCACTTCCATGTCGATGAAGTCGATCACGATCAGGCCGCCGAGGTCGCGCAGGCGCAACTGGCGCGCCACTTCTTCGGCCGCTTCGCAGTTGGTGTTGAAGGCGGTGGTCTCGATGTCGGAGCCGCGCGTGGCGCGCGCCGAGTTGACGTCGACCGAGACCAGCGCTTCGGTGTGGTCGATCACGATCGCGCCGCCCGATGGCAGCGGCACGGTGCGCGAGTAGGCGGTCTCGATCTGGTGCTCGATCTGGAAGCGCGAGAACAGCGGCACGTCGTCGCTGTAGCGCTTGACGCGGTGCACCATGTCGGGCATCACGTGGCTCATGAACTGGTGCGCCTGCTCGTAGATCTCGTCGGTGTCGATCAGGATCTCGCCGATGTCGGGCTGGAAGTAGTCGCGGATCGCGCGGATCACCAGCGACGATTCCTGGTAGATCAGGAAGGCGCCGTTGGCCGACTTGCCGGCGCCTTCGATCGCGCGCCACAGTTGCATCAGGTAGTTCAGGTCCCACTGCAGTTCTTCGACGTTGCGGCCGATGCCGGCGGTGCGGGCGATCACCGACATGCCTTGCGGCAGGTCGAGCTTGTCCATGGTTTCGCGCAGTTCCTGGCGCTCTTCGCCTTCGACCCGGCGCGACACGCCGCCGCCGCGCGGGTTATTCGGCATCAGCACCAGGTAGCGGCCGGCCAGCGAGACGAAGGATGTCAGGGCGGCGCCCTTGTTGCCGCGTTCTTCCTTCTCGACCTGGACCATGATTTCCTGGCCTTCGCGCAGCGCTTCCTTGACCGACGCGGTGCGCACATCGACGCCCTCGCGGAAATAGGTGCGCGCGACTTCCTTAAACGGCAGGAAGCCGTGGCGGTCTTCGCCGTAGCTGACGAAGCAGGCTTCCAGCGACGGCTCGATGCGGGTAATCACACCCTTGTAAATATTCGATTTGCGCTGCTCGCGACCTGCGGTTTCGATATCGATGTCGATCAGTTTCTGACCGTCGACAATCGCTACGCGCAGTTCTTCCTGCTGCGTAGCGTTAAACAACATGCGTTTCATTTTTTATTAACTCCGCGACCCGTGGGCCATTCCAGTGCCGCTCTGTGACAAGCGGCGCAAAGTACAGGGATGTACGCGGAAGCGGGTTGTAGGAGGGTGGGTATGCCTTAACGTGCGGCGCAACGACGCGTAGCGTCGTGGCCGCAACAGGGCGCGGTGAGGTCGATCGTCATGCCGAGTGCACATACCGCCAGGCGGTGAGCAAATCCGTAGCCAAACCGTAGCCAGCAAACAAACCAAGACTTCGATACCCAGGCGATAAGATCTGCCTTTATTCTCAAGCCTTCAGGATGAGGCTTACATCGGGTCGGGCGAAAACGACAAGCGTTATCGACGCCATCAACCGGCGAGCTGGCCTATGGGTCAGCTTGCCGGTACTTATCCTTACAAATCCAAACAATCCACTCCGCAGCCTTGCGCGCCGTCCGATTACAACAACGGTGCAACCTTGACTCGCACCAGGCCGTGCATACACGTTTTTTCCATCGAATTTGCAATTTGGCGAGGCCGATGGAGACGCCCCTGTGTAAAATATCGTTTTAATTCTTACACCAGCAGAGGTTTGACCGCCGCCTGTCGATTATATATTCAAAATGAAGGACTTAGAGAGAATTTCTGGGAAGACAGAGCAAATGAAGATGCAAACCGATGTTGTTCCCCCTTCATCCACGACAGTGCCCCAAGCCCAATTCGTTACGATCACCGAGGAAGAAGCCGGACAGCGGATCGATAACTACCTGTTGCGCGTCTGCAAAGGCGTGCCCAAGAGCCATATCTACCGCATCCTGCGTTCGGGCGAGGTGCGCGTCAACAAGGGCCGCATCGACCAGTTGTACCGCCTCGAAAGCGGCGACGTGGTGCGGATTCCCCCGGTGCGCGTGGCGGAAAAGTCGACCGCCGTGGTGCCGGGCGCCGAATTCACCGTCGTGTTCGAGGATGCCCACCTGCTGATCATCGACAAACCCTGCGGCGTGGCGGTGCATGGCGGCTCGGGCGTGTCCTACGGCGTGATCGAGCAGTTGCGGGCGGCGCGGCCGGACGCCAAATTCCTCGAACTGGTGCACCGGCTGGACCGCGAGACCTCGGGATTGTTGCTTTTGGCCAAAAAACGCTCGGCGCTGACCCATCTGCACGAGCAAATGCGCGACGGCGCGACCGACAAGCGCTACCTGACCCTGGTGCATGGCGACTGGAAAAATGCGCGCCAGCACATCAAGCTGCCGCTGCATAAATACACCACGCCGGAAGGCGAGCGCCGGGTCTGCGTGCAGACCGGGGGCATGGAATCGCATACCGTGTTCAGCCTGCTGCGCAAGTGGGAGCAGTTCGCCCTGCTGGAAGCCGAGCTGAAGACCGGGCGCACCCACCAGATTCGCGTTCATCTGGCTTCGTCGGGCTTTCCGATTGCAGGCGATGACAAATACGGCGATTTTGCCCTGAACCGCGCGCTGCTGAAAGCCGACGACAGGCGCGGCGCGCTCAAGCGTATGTTCTTGCACGCGCATCAAATCAGTTTTACCCATCCTGAGAGCGGCAAGGAAATGACGGTCAATGCAGCGCTTCCCGCTGAATGCGACCGTTTCTTGCTAAGCTTGGGGAAACCATTGAATAGCGCGACCCGCTAAGCGCGGGTCCGCAGCCCATCAACCCTGAAGGAGCCGGCCGCCACAAGTGGCCGGAAAGCATGGCAAGAAAACAATTTGATCTGATCGTCTTCGATTGGGATGGCACCTTGATGGACAGCACGTCCACCATCGTGAAATGTATACAGGCGGCGGCGCGCGACCTCGGTTTGCCGGTGCCGCACGATGAAGCGGCCGCGCACGTGATCGGCCTGGGCCTGCATGAAGCGATGCAGGCGGCGATGCCGAACATCGAACCGGCGCTGGTGGCGCGGATGGTCGAACGCTACCGCTTCCATTATTTGTCGAAAGATCACGAACTGGTGCTGTTCGACG
>DASRXO010000672.1:0-3736 GCA_035654095.1 Telluria sp. | reverse complement strand
CCCGGCGCCGCGCTGCCCCAGCACGACTCGAGCAGGGTGTCGGCCGGCACCACGGCCGGGTAGTACCTGCACAAGCACAGGAACACATCCATCGCGCGCGGCTCGAGTTGCCTCGATAAATTGGCACTAGTCAACGTATTACTCTCCGGCATGACCCGCCAGGGCCCGAACTCGAAGCTGTCGTATCCCATGTCGCCGCTGTCCCGTGATCGAAATGTTTTTAAAAACAAATGCTTATAAAACGGAAGGTTTCCAGAAGGTTAATTCTTGGGGCATGAACTACATTAATTGCAAGTCCTCATGTTACTCAAAATATTAACATTTCTTAGGTGAAATTATCAACCCTTCAATGCTAAGCCTTGTTCAATTGAACGGGACGGATCCGGCCTGCAACAGCGCCGAGATCGAGGCCGAATTGCAGCGTGTGCTCGCCAGTACCCAGTTCGCCCGGGCCTACCGCTGCATCGCCGTGTTGCGCTACCTGGTGGCCCAGGCCGCCGGCTGCGCGCACGGCATCAACGAATATGCGATCGGCATCGCCGTGTTCGGGCGCAGCGCCAGCAGTTACAACACCGGCGACGATCCCATCGTGCGCGTCCAGGTGGGCCGCGTGCGCGCCAAGCTGGCCGCCTATTACGCAGCTGCGGGTTGCCACAACCCGGCGCGCATCGTCATTCCGGTCGGCAGCTACCTGCCGCGCATCGAGGCGTGCGCCGTGCAGCGCGCGGTCCTGCTGCCGCGCCTGGCGTTCCGGCCGCTGGCCTGCCTGAGCCAGGACGTGCCGGCCCAGTCGTTTACGCTGGGCCTCAACGAAGAGCTGGGCTACCGCCTGCACCGCGACTTCGGTGAGCGTCTGGTCGCCAACCCGCTCGACGGCGCGCCCGGCGAGCGGCCCGCGCGCCCCTGCGACATCCTGTTCGAGGGCAGCGTGCGCATGGACGACCTGCTGATCCGCACCTCGCTTCGGCTGCGCGACCTGGCCCACGGCACCCTGCTCTGGAGCGAACAGCTCGACCACGTCTACGAAGCCTCGATCGCCTGCCAGGAGCGGCTCGCGGACGCCTGCCACGCGGCCCTGCGCCTACAGCTGGGGCTGCTGTGAGCGCGGCCCCGGCCCGCAGCCCGTAGCATGGCTTAGCGTTACGTCATTGTTACGGTAATACACTTATTTCAAAAAAGCTATTCCGATATAGTGGATCTCAGTCGGCAACGTCCTGCACATCAAGTCCGGTCAGCAGCAATGGTTGCCGGACGCGAAAGAGGCGCACACCGACCCCTTTGAAACCCCATGCGGCGACGATGCCGCTCCCCCACCACACCAGGAGCCTGAAATGATGAATAGCAAATCCGCCCTTACCCTGTTGAACACGACGCCCTACCCAGCCCAGATCATCGTCAAGAAGGCCGACCAGGTCGTCGTCTTCATGCCCTCGATCGAGCCGGGCCAGAAAATCGTGGTCCCGACCACGGACACCTACGAGGTCGTCGCCTCGACCACCATCGACGGCAACACCTACAGCTCGGCGCCGATGAGCGTCACCGGCGCCACCAGCTTTCTCGCCCGTGCGGTCCAGGACTACGCCCAGGGCACCTATGTGTTCGACGTGCAGAAAACGAACAGCACCTCGTCGTCCCAGATGCAATTCCAGTCGACCTGGCGCGACACCGTCACCTTCACCATCTCGAAAGATGACAAGGCGCTGCAGAACGTGGTCTGCGCCGACGGCTTCAACATGGAGGTCATCCAGCTGGGCAACACCTACAGCTTCCAGTCCATCATCAACGGCGTCACCACCGACCTCCAGTACTCGGACAATCCGAATACAATTTGCACGGCGGTCAACGACACGACGCTGCGCAACAGTGGTTACTACACGCTCATCCTGAAGTAAGCGGCGCGGCGAACCAGCGTAAGGAGAGCAGCGATGAGGTCCACGCCTTCGGCACTCACCTTGCGCAATCTTGCCGGGCAAGCGGTCCGCCTGCACTTTTGCTGCGACGGCCGGCAAGCATGGGAGGCGTGGGGGGCGGCCGGCGGCGAGCTGGTCGTGCCCGAAGCACTGCCCTCCTGCCTGCTGGCGAGCGTCTCGCATGTCGATCCGCACACGCGGGTCACGTATGCCTTGCCGCAGCGCCCGGCCCCGGCCGGCATGCGCCTGGTGGCGAGCGTGCGCAATGTGGCACGGGCGCGCAGCTTCGACTGCGAGACCCAGGCCGGCAGCACGCCCCAGTTGCTCGAGATGGTCAACCGGACCGACGGCGATGTCTGTTTCATGCTCGCTTTCGCCGGCACCCCGTTCGTCGTCCACTGCCCGCTACGGCCGGGGGCGGCGGCGCATTTCCATCCGCGGCGCTTCGAGCTGTCGGCCACGCTGGGCGGTGTGTCATGCGCTGCCATGCCGGTCGCCGCTTGGAACACCCTCGTGGAGATTTCGGCAAGAAAAATGAATGGTATCGAATCGCCCCATTTCCGGCCCATGCCAGGGGATGCGGGTTCCGGCGCCTGATCGCGTCCTGTGCATTTTCTTAAAAAAAGGAACAGAGTCATGAGTTCTCAAACCATCATCTTCAGTAATTCGATGACGAGCCCCACCAGCCTGGTGACGTTCAAATTGATCGGTGCGAACAGCCCGGCCCAACCGTTGGCCTATACGCTGACCACCGGGTCCACTGTCGCACCCGACATTGGGGCGCTTGCCGGCCCGTGGACCGTGTGGGCCAACGTCGGCGACGCCGTCTCCCCGGAGTCGTACGACACCGCGTTCAGTACCATCCTGGCCCTGCCGGCCACGGTCGACATCGCGCCGCAGCCGGTCGGCATGCTCGGCATCAGCGAGCTCTGGCCGGGATTGCCATCGCCGGACGCCGACTCGGGCAAGGGTTACGGCGCCGGTCAGGAAGTGCGTCCGAAGTCGATCTTCAGCCGCGCAGGCGCTGATCTGAATGCGACGCTCGCCTTCACGATGACGGCCCAGACGCAAACGAACTGGTGCTGGTGCACCGTGGCCGCCTGCGTGGCCAAATTCTACGTACCGCAGACGCTCAACACGCCGTGCGCCCTGGCGATCTGGAAGTTCGGTTCCTGCGGCGACTGCTGCAAGCTCGCGCCGCCGGCCGGTTGCAACATGCCGGAAAGCGTCATGAACGCCCTGACGTATGTGGGCAACCTGAACGCGGGCACGGTGGGGCCCCTCAACTTCGACGCCATCAAGACCGAGATCGATGGGGGCCGTGCGGTCGTCGTCAACATCGAATGGACCGGCACCTCCTTGCGGCACAGCATTGCGGTCACCGGTTACAACGTGAGCGCCAGCGGCAACACGATCACGCTGCAGGATCCTGCCGACGCGAGCACGACGACGATGCCGTATTCCACCTTCCCGGCCAAGTACAAGACCGGCGCCAGCTGGTATACCTCCTACACCACCAAACCTTAAGGGGAAGCACATGTCAACACTCAAATTGCACGCAACGCCGGCCGGTGCGCTCGAGCTGGTTCGCACCAACCTCAAGGCGATGCCGCGCCACACCTACGGGGCCGTCGATTTTGCCAAGACCGAGATCGACGAGGTCAACATCGTCGCTTACATCCGCGTTGCCAAGGCGACCCTCGAGATCGCCAGCCAGAAGGTCGTGCTCGATCCCGACCTGGCCCACAGCGGCGTCGCCTTGCTCGATTACAAATCGAAGATCGTCGCGGCCGCCTTTATCGACGAGGGCACGGCCCACGACGCGG
>DASRXO010000671.1:0-2275 GCA_035654095.1 Telluria sp. | reverse complement strand
TTGCTGTTACTTGTCCAGGTCGACGATCTTGCCCTTCTTGGCCAGGCATTCGCCGGCCTTGGACTTGAGGAAGCCGTGGCCCTTGCAGGCGTTCTGGCCCTTGCAGGCGTTTTCCGCGGTGGCGCAATCGCTGGTGCCTTTGCAGCTGTTGATGCCGGCGCAGTGGACCGCGTCGTCGGCCACGATGCTGGTGGTGGCGGCGATCGAGGACGTGGACATCGCCAGTGCGGCGACGGCGGCGGCGATCAGTGAACCGGTTTTGATAGTGTGTTGCATGAGCTCTGCTCCAGGTGGGTTAGCGGCCGCGCGAATGCTGCGGCTTGAACCTCTGTCGCGTGGCGCGTCCGATTCCTTATACGTTCGCCAAAAAATATTTGCTGTGGGCACGCCGATGGTCATGCGCACCAGCGTCAGTACATTTTCGCCCCTTTTTGTACGGATTTCGCACGGTTCCCGTGCAGCGGCGCACTAGATTTGTGCCCCTGAAAATAGGTTCATTAAGATTTGTTAATGTATGTTGTTTTTGCATAATTAATGCACAAGGATCGTTGACCGAAGTTTCGCGACGAACCTACGATTGGGTCGCACCCAAGTCGAAGTTGTTGAAAATTAAGGCCGGTGTAATAACTAAAAAATTAATTAAACCACCACGATAAACATACTGAAGAGGATGTCTTTTTATATGAAGTTGAAAATGAAATCAATGCCGCTCGCGATCCTGTATGCGATCGCAAGTGGCGCCCTGTCCACCGCCGTGGTTCATCCAGCAATGGCGCAACAAACGGCGGCCGACGCGATGCCGGCGCCGCAACGGGTGGTGGTGACTGGCTCGAATATCAGCCGCGCCGACCAGGAGACGCCCAGCCCTGTTCAAGTCATTTCGGCGGACGACCTGAAGAAGTCGGGCTACACGTCGGTGTCCGATGTATTGCGTAACATCACCGCCAATGGGCAAGGCACGCTAAGCCAAAGCTTTAGCGGTGCATTCGCCAAAGGCGCCACCGGCGTCGCGCTGCGCGGCCTGACCGTCGGCGCCACCCTGGTGCTGATCGATGGTCACCGGATGGCGCCTTATCCGCTGTCGGACGACGGCCAACGTGCGTTTGTCGATATTTCCAACATTCCGTTCGATGCGGTGGAACGCATCGACATCGTGAAAGACGGCGCCTCGGCCGTGTATGGTTCCGACGCGATCGCCGGTGTGGTCAATGTGATCCTCAAGAAATCGTATACCGGCACCAATCTCACCGCCGAACAGGGGACGTCGCAGGCTGGCGGCGGCAACGCCGTGCACGCGGCGGTCACCCACGGCATGGGAGACCTGGACAAAGACGGCTACAGCGCCTACCTCAGCGCCGAATACCGTCACACCGATCCGATCCGCCTTGACCAGCGCGCTGGCCAATCCTGGACCGATGGCGATTGGACTTCGCGCGGCGGCATCAATATCAACCCTGGCGTTCCCAACATTTCCAATGCCGGCCTGACGAGCCCGAACACACCGTTCCTTTACAATCCAAAAGGCACGGGCGGTGCAAACAACCCTGCCAATTATGCGTTCGCCCCAGGCTGCGACTTCACTTCGTACAAGGCCGGTCAATGCGCCATCAAGGACCCCTATACCCAGCTGCAGCCAGAAACGCAAAACATCAACCTGCTCGCCAGCGTGACGAAAAAGCTGGGCGGCGATTGGCTGCTCAATGTGAAAGCGTCCGCGCTTGACAGCAAGGACACGATCGTCACGGGTTTGCCGGCACGGTTCCCAGCGGGAAACTATCTCGGCAATACGTCGCTGGGACCAGGGGTCACTATCGCCCAGGTCGGTGTCATTCCCAGCTTCCTGGTTCCGGCAAACTATCCTGGCAATACCTTAGGCGCACCGGCACGCGTGTATGGCATGGTTCCCGGCCTGGGCCCTGGGATCGACGGCATCGATTCCAAATCGTATCGCGTGGCTGCCGATCTGAGCGGCACCTGGAGCGGATGGGATGTCAACGCGGCAGCAGGGTATACCAAGATCGTTACCGATCAGACGTTTTATAACGTCGTCAACAACACGGCGCTGTACAACGCCCTGAACAGTCCGACTAACCCCTTCCTTATCACCGGCGGCAATAGCCCGGCAGCCATGGCCGCTGTCGCGCAGACGGTGACCGGCCAGACCAGCGCCGAACTGGACTTCCTGGAAGCGCGCGCGTCGCACGAAGTGATGCCGCTCGGTGGCGGCACGATGTCGTTTTCCGGTGGCCTGAGCTTCGTTCACCGGAAGCTCGAC
>DASRXO010000670.1:0-3521 GCA_035654095.1 Telluria sp. | reverse complement strand
TCAAGCTGCTGATGACCGCGATGCTGCGCCCGCTCGAAAAGCCGCTCGAACTGGGCCGCCACGAACCGCTGGTGATGATGATCGCCGGCGTCAACGGCGCCGGCAAGACCACCACCATCGGCAAGCTGGCCAAGCACATGCAGCGCTACCAGCAGTCGGTGCTGCTGGCCGCCGGCGACACCTTCCGCGCCGCCGCGCGCGAGCAGCTGATGGTTTGGGGCCAGCGCAACAACGTGACCGTGATCTCGCAGGAATCGGGCGACCCGGCCGCGGTCGCCTTCGACGCCGTCCAGTCCGGCAAGGCGCGCAAGATGGACGTGGTCATGGTCGACACCGCCGGCCGCCTGCCGACCCAGTTGCACCTGATGGAAGAACTCAAGAAAATCAAGCGCGTGATCGGCAAGGGCATGGACGGCGCGCCGCACGAGATCCTGCTGGTCATCGACGGCAACACCGGCCAGAACGCGCTGGCGCAAGTAAAGGCCTTCGACGATGCGCTCGGTCTGAGCGGCCTGGTCATCACCAAGCTGGACGGCACGGCCAAGGGCGGCGTGCTGGCGGCCATCGCGCGCACCCGGCCGGTGCCGGTCTACTTCATCGGCGTCGGCGAAAAGCTGGACGACCTGCAGCCCTTCAACGCCGCCGAATTCGTCGATGCCTTGCTCGACTAGGCGCGCCACCACCCGGACCCCATGATCGAATTCCAATCCGTCTCCAAACAGTATTCCGCCCACGCGCTCGCGCTGCGCGACGTGACGCTGAACGTGGCCAAAGGCGAGCTGGTCTACCTTGCCGGCCCCTCGGGCGCCGGCAAGTCGACCCTGCTGAAAATGATCGCCGCGATCGAGCGCCCGAGCGCCGGCGCGGTGCTGGTCAACGGCCAGGACATCGGCAAACTGCGCAAGGCCAGCGTGCCCTTCCTGCGCCGCAACCTCGGCCTGATCTTCCAGCAGCAGCGCCTGCTGACCGACCGCAGCGTGCTGGCCAACACCATGCTGCCGCTGCTGGTGACCGGCGCCTCACGCGCGGAAGCCGAGCAGCGCGCACGCGCCGCGCTGGACAAGGTCGGCCTGCTCGAGCGCGCCCACGCCCAGCCGCTCGAACTGTCGGGCGGCGAGCAGCAGCGGGTGGCGATCGCACGCGCGATCGTCAACCGTCCGCAGATTATCCTGGCCGACGAGCCGACCGCCAACCTCGACCGCGCCAGCGCCGGCCAGGTGCTCGAGGCGCTGCGCGCCTTCCACTCGGTGGGCGTGACCTGCATGATTTCCACCCATGACGAGCAAGTGCTCGACGGCGCGGCGCGCGTGATCCGCCTCGACCATGGCCACACCGTCGGAGGCGCCGTATGAAGAGCTGGTTCCGGCAACACCGTTTCGCGATCGGCGCCGCGCTGGGCAACCTGCGCAAGGCGCCCGGCAGCTTCCTGTTCAACGTGGTGGTGGTGGCGATCGCGCTGGCCCTGCCGTTCGCCGGCCTGACCCTGCTCGACAATGTGCGCCCCATGTCCGAGCAACTGTCGGTCGATCCGGAACTGAGCCTGTTCGTCGCGCCCGGTGCGACCCGCGAGCAGGCCCAGGCGCTGGCGCCCGCGCTGCGCGAGCTCCTCAAGCCCTACAAGGCCAAGATCGTGTTCGTGCCGCGCGAGCAGGCGCTCGACGCGCTCAAGGCCAAGAGCGGCCTGGCCGACGTCTTGACCACGCTGGGCGAGAATCCGCTGCCGGACGGCTACGTGATGAAGCTCGACGGCTTCCGCAGCGCGGCCGACGCCGGCGCGATCGACGCCATCGCCGCCCGCCTGCGCGCACTGCCCGGGGTCGACGCGGTGCAGGTCGATTCGGCCTGGGTCAAGCGGCTTGCCGCCCTGCTCGGCGTGCTTCGGCTGGTGCTGTTGCTGCTGGCGGTCACGCTGGGGATGGTGGTGATCGCGGTGGTGTTCAACACCATCCGCCTGCAGGTGCTGACCCAGCGCGACGAGATCGCCGTGTCCAAGCTGCTCGGCGCGACCGACGGCTTCATCCACCGGCCCTTCTATTACACCGGCGCCCTGCTCGGCCTGGGCGCCGGCGCGGTGGCGCTGGGCGCGGTGGCGCTCGCGCTGCGTCCGCTGAACACGGCGATCGCCGAATTCGCCCGCCTGTACGCCTCCGAATTCCAGCTCGCCCCGCTGCCCCCGCTCGGGATCGCCGCCCTGCTGGCGCTCAGCGCCGGGCTCGGCCTGGCCGGCGCCCTGCTGTCGGTCCAGCGCCACCTGGCGCGCCTGGACTAAACGTGCGTCAACGTACGGAACCGGGCGCCGGCCCGGTGTAGCCTTGCCCATCCCCCTCGAAAACTTCAGGCTTGGACTTGATTTTCCGCAAATATTGCGCCACATAGTCCTCTACAGTGAAAACCTGCCTTCGATTAATTCCTCAAGGCAATAATTTATCGCTATCGGCGCCATACAAGCAGGCGATTGGCACTCGATCGCAGAGAGTGCTAAACTACGAAAACGCGTCGCGGGGAAACATCAATCGGCCCACCGCGAGCGTCAGGTAACAAAGCGTAACAGTTGCGCCAGCGGTTTATCCCGCGTGGCAAATTGATGATGCAGCACTGATACTCTACGAGGAAATAATGACGATGACGTCCGCACAATCCGCACTGGTTCCGACCGGCAGTCGTGCTCTGGGACTCGGTTTTACTGGCAATCTTGGCAATATCGACGCCTACATTTCGGCGGTCAACCGCCTGCCCATGCTCACCCACGAGGAAGAAGTCTCGCTGGCCAAGCGCCTGCAGGAACAGAACGACCTCGGCGCCGCCCAGGAGCTGGTGCTGTCGCACCTGCGCCTGGTGGTATCGATCGCGCGCGGCTACCTCGGCTACGGCTTGCCGCACGCCGACCTGATCCAGGAAGGCAATATCGGCCTGATGAAGGCGGTCAAGCGCTTCGATCCGAACCAGGGCGTGCGCCTGGTGTCGTACGCGATGCACTGGATCAAGGCCGAGATGCACGAGTACATCCTCAAGAACTGGCGGCTGGTCAAGGTGGCGACCACCAAGGCCCAGCGCAAGCTGTTCTTCAACCTGCGCAGCAACAAGCAGGGCCTGGATGCGATGTCGCCGACCCAGATCGACGCGCTGGCCAAGCTGCTCGACGTCAAGCGCGAAGAAGTGATCGAGATGGAGACCCGTTTGTCGGGCCGCGACATCGCGCTCGAAGCGCCGACCGACGACGAAGACGACAAGTTCTCGCCGATCGCCTACCTGTCGTCCGACCTGTCGGAGCCGACCAAGGTGCTGGAGGCCGCGCAGGTCACCCGCCTGCAATCGGAAGGCCTGGAGAGCGCGCTGGCCAAGCTCGATCCGCGTTCGCGCCGGATCGTCGAAGCGCGCTGGCTGGCCAACGACGACGGCTCGGGCGCCACGCTGCACACGCTGGCCGAAGAGTTCGGCGTGTCGGCCGAGCGCATCCGCCAGATCGAAGCCGCCGCCCTCAAGAAAATGAAGGGCGCGCTGGCCGCTTACGTGTAGGCCGG
>DASRXO010000669.1:0-2669 GCA_035654095.1 Telluria sp. | reverse complement strand
ACGTCACCTTCCAGAGACACGGCGGACAAGTGCACACCGACAGGTCCAACGTGGACTCCGACGGCGGCTTCGCGGCTCCGTCGCACATCGCTACATCGTTCACGCACAAATGGCTTGCCATTGGCTATCCCTCTTTCTTCGTCGGAATTTGCTTGGGTTGGTTCATCAGCATCATCGCCGCTTGGAACATCTGCATCATCTCCGGCGAGCCGCCACCTTGCGCCTCGACGACGGAGTTTGCTGCCTGCACTTGCATTGCCTGCTGATACGTCGTCGTGATGACCTTCATCGCGTCGGTCACCGCCGACAGCATCTGCTCCGTGCCGCGAAGCACGGCGTCGAACATCTGCCTGCACTCCTTCATCGTCGACTGCTGGACGCCCGCCAGCACCTTGGCCATCGCCAGGTCGACGCTTGGTTCGTCGCCCTCCTCGAGGTCCGGCGCATCGTCGTCGTCCTCGACGAGGCCGCACACGCGCCCATCCTTGTCGATGCACTCGATCTGCGTCCAGTGCATCGCCGCCAGCACCTGCGCCGTGCGTGCCCATCGGTTGCCAGCCTTAGGCACAGCGACCGGCTTTTCCGTGCCGTCGGTCAGCGTCACCTTAAGGCTCGCCGGCGCGTAGCGCTTCAGCTCCTCGACGACGTTTTCGCGACTCACCGCACCCTCGGGAGCTTGAGCTGCTGCGGCGGCGTCACCTCTCCTCGCTCGACGAGCAGCACGCTACAGATGCAGTCCGAGATGACCGACGTGCGCGACGCCATCGGCTCGCCAGGGTTCGCGTGCACGCGTCGGCGCTCCACCTCGGAGTCGATGACCTCGAGGAGGTTAGGCCGCAGGCGGTAGATGAGCTGCACCCACCCCGGCCGCTTTGCCTTGTTGCGCTTCTTTTTGTTCCCGCTCATGACGGCAGCACCAGATCCTTGGTGACCCCACGATACCAGGTGAAGCCAGCGCGCCAGCCGCGCGTGTACGCCGGATCCGACTCGCTCAGCTCGGGCATGCCGAGCGCCGAGTTTTCCTGCGCGAACAGCGCCCCGTAGCGCCACCCCTCCGCAAAGTTCATCCGCGGACAGACCACGTCGCGCTCCTCTTTCAGTCGCTGCGCCACATCCTTGACGTGCTGCACCTCCGCATGCGCATGGCCGTCGGCGTGACCGTGGTCGTACCCCGTTTCGTACCCCGTGTTGAACTCTCCTGCCATCGCCCCATCTAGAATTTTCCGTAGCAGCTTGAACATTTCTCACCTGAATAGCCAAGGGCTATCCCCTTTCGCCAGCGAGGATAGCCCTTGGATAGCCGCTATGTCAAGCCGTCAGGTCCAGCTAACTCGCCTCCACGAGGCCATCGCCGCCCCCGGATTCACCGAGGCCGCGTCGCCGTTACCCTTGTACCAGACCGCGAAGTGCAGGTGCCGCACATTGCCGGCATCGGTCGGATCGGCCCCCATGGTCCCGATTCGGTCACCCGCCGCGACCACCTGACCCTTGACGACCGACGCCGCCGACAGGTGCTGATAGAAGGTCGCGAACGGCGCACCGTGGTCCAACACCACCGCGATGCCACGAGCGCCGCGCGCGACGCTCCACACGGTCCCCGCACGCGCCGCAAGTATCGGCGCATCGGGCGGCGCGAAGTATTGACCGGTCGGCCACCGATACATGATGTCGACGCCCAGGTGCGCCGGACGCTTGAACTCCTGCGAGATGATCGCCGGATGATGCGAGCTATCTCGGTCATCATCCGGCACCGGCCACACCCACCCGCCGCCCCAGTCCACTCCATCGTTCAACTTGAGCACGAGTATCCCTCCGAGTAGTAATAGCCAGTCTGTATCCCTCACACACTACCCCAGGTCCAACAACCACTGTACGAAGAAGTTAAGCGCTCCACCTCCGTTGTCGACTTCGATTTGCGCAGCATCCCTGTGGAGCGGGAAGAACGACTGGCGCATCACCGCACCAAATTGGTTTATCGCCCCCGCGCCCGGTCCATCACTGGTATCCTGGCACAGCGTGTTTCCCGAGCTGTCGAGTTGGGACACATCGACCACCCCCGCGGTTATCGGCCCCTGGTACAGCATGCGATATCCGCACGCCCGCACCGGTGCCTGTATCCTCGAGAGCCCCACGCCCGTCTGGTCTGATGTGAACGTGGGCGCCGTCAGCAGCGAGCCGCGCACCGACGACGGCACCGGCGCCATGAACCCGGACAGCGTCGGCGGCGTCGGCACGTTGAACGGCACGCTTGGCACCTGAATCGACACCGACAGCGTCGACGCAGGCAGCGAGAACGAGAATCCGTTGCGCGGATAGTCCATCACGACCCGCTCTTGCTGCTCTCCTACTCCGTACTGCACCGCGACGAAGATGGAGAAGTTCCCCACCTGATTGACCGGTGGAATCGTCGG
This sequence comes from Telluria sp., assembly GCA_035654095.1. Taxonomy (GTDB): domain Bacteria; phylum Pseudomonadota; class Gammaproteobacteria; order Burkholderiales; family Burkholderiaceae_D; genus Telluria_A. The sequence goes on along the minus strand of DASRXO010000669.1, from coordinate 258 downwards.
CCCGCCCGGCAGCGCGCCGCCAGAGAAGCGCCATCCGTTCATCGTGACAGTCCAGCGGCGCGCCATCCATGCAGGCAGCGCCGAATACATCACGTTGGTGATTGTCGTCTTGACGCTCGCCTGCGTGAAGCCCCACTGGTCGACCGCAGCCGATCTCTGCAGCTCGTTATCCTGCTCCTCGCTCACAGCCACCCCCCGCCGAACAGCTCGTCGGCCGTCGACGCCGCATCGTCGTCGGTCGGATTCACGTCCACGGCG
>DASRXO010000668.1:0-3324 GCA_035654095.1 Telluria sp. | reverse complement strand
GCCCGAGAGCACGGCCATTGCAGCGACTGCGAAAATCTTGTGTTTCATCTTGTCTCCCTTGATTGTGATGATGTGATGCCTTGGGGCGCCGCACGTCGCTCGCGTGTGGCCGCCTGGCGCTTTTTTTATCAGCAGCAATTGTACATTTTGGAAATACCAATGTAAAATATCTCAGAAATGACAAGTCGATACGTTTTGCATATGGCGATCCAAAGATGGAACTGAGGCACTTGCGTTACTTCGTGGTCGTCGCCGAAGAGGGGCATTTCACGCGTGCCGCCGAACGCCTCGGGATGCAGCAGCCTCCGCTCAGCCAGCAGATCCGCGCGCTCGAGGACGAACTGGGTTTCGAGTTGTTTCGCCGTCATCCCAAAGGCGCTGCGCTGACAGTCGGTGGATCGGTGTTCCTGCAAGAGGCGAAGGCGATTCTCGACAGCGTGAACCGGGCGGCGGCCCGTGCCGCGCGGGTGGCGCTCGGCTCAGAAGGCATCATCTCGATCGGCCTCACCAGCTCGGCTGCCGCCCACCCGCTGATTCCGCGTATCGTGCGCGCCTACCGCGCCGCGTGGCCCGGTGTACGGTTGGAATTTCGTGAAGGCAACGCGGCCGAGATGACGGAGGCGGTAACGGCCGGAAAGCTGAATGTCGCCTTGCTGCGCCGTCCAGTCAGCCACCCGCCCGGACTGGCGTTTCATCGTTTGCTGGAAGAAGAAATGCTGCTCGTGCTGCCTGCTGGCCACCATCTGCTCAGGGAACACACGGGCGCCACGATGCCCTCGATCTCGTTGCAGTCGCTGCGCGACGAGCAATTCATCCTGGTGCGCAAGCATGGCGCGCCCGGCATGTACTCCAACCTGATCGAAGCGTGCATACGGGCCGGATTCACGCCGAAAATCGCCGTCGAAGTCGAACGGATGCTGACCAACATCAGCCTGGTGGCAGCCGGCGCCGGCGTGACTACCGTACCCGCGTCGATGAAAGGCTTCCACGCGGACAGCGTCGTCTACTGTCGCATCCGTGACGGCGGCCCCGAGCTCGGCGCGCCGCTGACCCTCATCTGCCTCGAATCGGATGCCGCGCCAGCTGTCCGGCACTTCCTGGCCGAGATCCAGCACACGCTCGCCGCATCCGCCACTTCCGATGATCGCCAGGCTGTGTAAGAGCGCGCCGGCGCAGATGCTGGCGGCGGTCGGATCCGGGATCGCCCTCGGCCTGGCCGATCCCCGCCTGGCAATGTACGCCAGGCCGCTGTCCGATGTGTTCGTCCGGGTGATCGGGCTCATCATGAGTCCCCTCATTTTCTGCATGCTCGTGTCCGGCATTGCCAGCATGCGCGGCGCGCGCGTGCTGGGCCGCACCGGGATCCGCGCATTGCTGTATTTTTCGGCGATGTCGGTGCTGTCGCTGCTGACCGGGTTGCTGGCGGCGATGGTATTACGCCCAGGCGCCGGCTTCACCACCGGCGCCGGCGGATTCGCGGCCACAGGCAACGAATACGACTGGCTCGGCCACTACGGGCCGGCCGCAGCCGCCGTCAAACTGGTGCTGCAACTGCCGCGTTTTAACAACGTGTACTTCATGTTGATGGCGATACCGCCCGGCCTGCTGCTGGCGCGGCCAGGCGCGTGCGCCGACGCGGGCCTCGCCGCGATCGACAAGCTGGGCGGCAAGCTGTTCGCGCTGGTGCAACTGTCGCTGAGGTTCGCGCCGCTGGCCGCGTTCGGCGCGGTGGCCGCCACGATCGGCAGGTACGGGATCGTGTCGCTGCTGCCGCTGCTGCACTTTATCGTCGCCTGCAACCTGGCCAGCGCCGTGTTCGTGCTGCTGGTGATCGGCGGCGCGGCGGCATGGGCCGGGCTGTCGATCATGCGCTTCATCGCCTACGTGCGGGAGGAAATCCTGCTCGTGTTCTTCACCAGTTCGTCGCTGGCGGCGCTGCCTCCGCTCTCCGAAAAACTGACGCGCATGGGCTGCGCGCAGCCGGTCGTCGCGCTCGTGCTGCCATTCGGCTATTCGCTGAACCTGACCGGCACCAACCTGTACCTCGTCCTGTCGATCCTGTTCCTGGCCCAGGCCGCGCACATCGAGCTCAGTCTTGCGCAGCTGGCGACGATCCTGGCAGTGACCATGGTCATGAGCAAGAGCGCAGCCGGCGTCGCGGGTTCGGCACTCGCCACCCTGGCCGCGACCATGGCGATAGTCGATATCGTTCCGGTCGATATGGTTGCGCTGCTGGTCGGCATCGACCGGACCATGAAATGCCGTTCGATCACCAATTTCATCGGGAACGGCGTAGCGTGCGCGGTCGTCGCGGCGTGGGAACAGCGCCTGGACAGGAAAAAAATGGCCGGGGCGCTCGGGGTGCACTCATGATGGCTACCTTCCGCCGGGGCAGGCCCCGTGCAGTGCTGCATCATTCGGATCAGGGTTAGCAAGACACGAGCGAGAACTTCCAGCGTTTGCTCGAATCGCATGGCATACCCGCCTACGCTCGTCGGATGGATGAGAATGAGAGAAATTCAACCACGGATCAGTGAGAGTAAACGCCTTATCGTCACAGGCCCGCGCTGGATGATATGTGAGATCACTTTGTGTCGGTGCCGTCGACGATCGCGGCCAGCGCCTCGATGTCGGCCTGGCGCAGCACCGAGCCGGTCGGGTTGTGCGGCGAGTTGATGATGATGAGCCGGGTGCGCGGGCTGACCGCGGCCGCCACCGCGTCCCACGGCACGCTGTAGCCCCGGTCGCCGACCCGCATCGCCACCCGCACCGGCACGCCGCCGGCCAGCGCCACGGCCGGCAGGTAGCTGTCGTAGGCCGGCTCGATGACGATGACCTCGTCGCCCGGATGCACGCAGCACAGGATGGCGGTGGTCAGCGCCTGGGTCGCGCCGGCGGTGACGGTGATCGCGCGCGCGGCGTCGTAGTCGTGGCCGTAGAGCGTGCCGATCTTGGCGGCGATCGCCTCGCGCAGGGGCGCTGCGCCGGTCATCATCGGGTACTGGTTGTGGCCGGCGCGCATGGCGTCGTTGACCATGTCGAGCAATTTCGGATCGGAGCCGAAATCGGGGAAGCCCTGGCCGAGGTTGACCGCGCCGTGCTCGTTGGCCAAGGCCGACATGGTGGTGAAGACAGTGGTGCCGACCGCGGGCAGCTTGGTGCATAAATGTGGAGTATGCATGGTGCCAGAATGACGTTGCCGGATCGTCTATTCTAGCCCAGCTTGCGATTCCGTTTTGATCCAGGCCTCGGGCACCATGATGCGGAACAGGCCGGCTTGCGCGGTCTTGCGGCCCAGCTTGAGCAGGGCCTTGTCCTTGGTGA
>DASRXO010000667.1:0-2074 GCA_035654095.1 Telluria sp. | reverse complement strand
GGCAGACGGTAGCCAGGCAGCAGCGGCCGCAGGCGGCCGGCGCGCAGGTCGGCGCCGATCAGGAAGGTCGGCTGCCAGATGATGCCGGCGCCGGCCAGCGCCGCGGCGCGCGCGGTGTCGCCATTATTCGAGTGCATCTTGCAGCTGACCTTGACCGGCTGCGGGCGCCCTTGCTGGTCGACGAAATTCCATTCGTCGGCGGTGGCCGCGTAACGGTAGCCGATGCAGTTGTGGGCCTTCAGGTCGTGCGGCGTGAGCGGCGTGCCGTGGCGCTCGAGGTAGGACGGCGCGGCGCACACGATGTTGCGCGAAGCCGCCAGCTTGCGCGCCGCGTGCGAGGCCGAGCCGGCGCGCGAGATGCGGATCGCCATGTCGTAGCCCTCTTCCACGATGTCGACCACGCGGTCGCCGAGCGCCACGTCGAGCTCGACGTCCGGATGCAAGGCCATGAACTTGGGCCACAGCGGCGCCAGGTGCAGGATGCCGAAGCTGAGCGGCGCGTTGACGCGCAAGGTGCCGCGCGGCTTCATCGACGAGGAGGACGCGATCGCCTCGAGCTCCGCCATGTCCTCGACGATGGCCCGGGCGCGTTCGTACAGCGCGTCGCCGCTTTCGGTCAGCGACATCTTGCGCGAGCTGCGGTTCAACAGGCGCGTGCCGAGGTGGGTCTCGAGGTCGCCGATGATGCGGGTGACGTTGGCGGGCGAGGTCGCGAGCGCATCGGCGGCGCGCGCGAAGCCGTTCTTGCGCACCACCTCGACAAACACTTCCATTGCGCGCAGCCGGTCCATGATGGCCTCATCAATTCAGAAAATCTCAATATATCATCAATATTTAAGGCTTTGATTTCAGAATCTCTAAATCCTATAGTGCATGCACGGGCACCCCGCACCGCAACCACGCCAAGGAGATGGACATGAAAAAGAACTTTGCAGCAGCGCTCGGATTCGGCATCGCCATTGCGGCCGCCGCCAGCGTCCACGCCGCGCCGACCGCGCCGGCGCTCAAGGACAGTAGCGCGCAAGTGAACGGCATCCAGCTGCACTACCGCCAGGCCGGCAGCGGCAGCGCGATCGTGCTGCTGCACGGTTACACCGAGACCGGCCACATGTGGAACCCGGTGATCGCCGACCTGGCCAGGAACCATACCGTGATCGTGCCCGACCTGCGCGGCGCCGGCGCGTCGGAAAAAGCGGCGGGCGGTTACGACAAGAAGAACATGGCCAAGGACGTGCACGAACTCGTGACCGCGCTCGGCTACCGCGATGCGACCGTGGTCGGCCACGACATCGGCCTGATGGTGGCGTATGCCTACGCGGCGCAGTATCCGCAAGAGACGCGCAAGCTGGTGCTGATGGACGCCTTCCTGCCCGGCATCGGCAACTGGAAAGACATGTGGCTGCTGCGCGACCTGTGGCACTTCCACTTCCGCGGCGAAGTGCCGCTGAAGCTGGTGGCCGGGCGCGAACGCATCTACTTCGAGCACTTCTGGAACGACTTCGCGGCCGACAAGACCAGGTCGGTGCCGGAAGCGGACCGCAGGCTGTATGCCGAGGCCTATGCGCAGCCGGGCGGCATGCGCGCCGGCTTCGAATACTTCGCCGCGTTCGAGCAGGATGCGGCCGACTTCCAGCAACTGGCCAAGACTAGGCTGACGATGCCGGTGCTGGTGCTGTCGGGCGAAAAATCGGGCGGGACCTTCCTGATCGACCAGGCCAGGCTGGTGGCCGACGATGTGACCGGCAAGGTCATCCCCGGTTCCGGGCACTGGCTGATGGAAGAAGCGCCGCAGGATGTGATTCCGCTGCTGACTTCCTTCGTCCGATGAGCGACCGCGTTTTTTGGCCGAATGTTCATAAAACCTGAATGTTTCATGAATATCCGCGCCATTGTTGGCTTAATTTATTAATCATATAGTGAACTTACCGGCCGCGCAGAGTGCGAACGCCGACCACCAACCACCAAGGAGTTTCATCATGCATCGCTTCGCAAACAAAACCGTACTCGTCACCGGCGGCAACAGCGGCATCGGCCTGGCCACCGCGCTGCAATTCGCCAAGGAAGGCGCGCGCGT
>DASRXO010000666.1:0-3936 GCA_035654095.1 Telluria sp. | reverse complement strand
ACACATCCTGGCCATTCGGCACCAGCGAGTGCGCGATGTAGAGGTGGGCCTTGCGCAGGCCGGGTTGGTCGTACATGTCGTCGCCGGCCGCGTGGGCGAAGGCGTCGAGCGCATGGACGATCCACGGCATCGAGAACACCCAGTACTCGACGCCCTCGTAGAAATAGCCGTCGGGCGACGCGACTTCGAGCACGCGGGTGAAGATCGCGCGCGACAGGGCGGCCCAACTGGCCGCTTCGGGCACCTCATCCCAGACGGCGTATGCCGCCACGGCCAGGCCGGCGATCGGGATGAAGCAATGATTTTGGCTGTACGAATACGACTTGCCCGGCGTCGGCATGAAGTGGGCCGACATCAGGCCCGCCTGGCGCACGATCTTGTTGCGGTAGCGCGTGCGTTCCTCGACCGAGAGCGCGTCGAACAGCAGGTCGTAGGCGGCGCCCATGCCGTACAGCAGATGGCCCGCGGCCAGATCGACGTCCGGCTTGCTGGAGGCATAGCCCCAGACCGGATAGCTGACGGCCGCATCCATATAGCGCTTCGCGGCCTCGAGGTAGCGCGCCTCGCCCTCGATCTGGTAGGCCAGGGCGGCGCCCACCATGCCGATCGCCACCGTGTTCTGGGCGCGCCGTTTCTGCGCCGGCGACGGCGCCGGCTCCTCGCGCATGGCGACCAGGCCGTCCAGCGCCTTGGCCCAGATCGTGCGGTGGCTGCCGCGGGCGCGTTGGCGCAGTTCGTTCAGGCCGGCTGTCGTGGTGAAGACGCGCGGATGGAGGCCGCGCAGTTCGGCGCGCAAGGCCGCCGGATGCGCTTGCATCAGCGTCGCCAGCGGGTGGACGCCGGCGGTGGCCTTGCCCATCATGGTGCCGAGCGCTTCGCGGGCGTCTTGCGCCAGGACCTGGCGCGCGGTCAGCACAGGCAAGGTGAGGGCTGCGGCGCCGAGGAAACGGCGGCGTGCGATGAGTTGCTTCATAAAGCTCTCCTGATCGTTTCAATAAAGGCCGAGGCCGCCGTTAACCTGGATGATTTCGCCCGCCAGGAAGGCCGCCCGCTCGGAGGCGAGAAACACGACGACGTTGGCGACGTCCTCCGGCTGGCCTTCGCGCCGCGCAGGGGTGCGTTCGGCAATCGCCAGCCGGTTCGCCGGGGTGTTGAAGGTATCGTGGAAGCGCGTGGCGATCAGTCCCGGCGCGACGCCGTTGACCCGAATGCCGAGCGGTCCGACTTCCTTCGCGAGGGCGCGCGTGAACGTGGCGACGGCGGCCTTGGCCGACGCATAATGCGTCGAACCGGGCCCGCCGCCGTCGAACGCGGCCAGCGAGGACATGGTCACGATGACGCCTTTCTTGCGCGGCTCCATGCGCTTGAGCGCGGCCTGGCAGATCAGGAAGGTGCTGGTCAGGTTGAGGTTCATCGCCTCGTTCCACAGCGACAGCGGCATGTCGACCACGCGGCAGCGCTGGATCAGGCCGCCGATATTGGCGAACAGCGTGTCGATCTCGCCGATCGCCCCTTCCGCTTCGGCGAACACCTGTTCGGCGATGGCGCCGTCGGTCAGGTCGGCCTTGATCGCCTGTGCGCGCCGGCCCATGGCACGGATCTGCGCCACCACGTCTTCCGCTTCCGCGCCGCTGCTCCAGTAGGTCAGGACCACGTCCGCGCCCGCCTTCGCGAGGGCCAGCGAGGTGGCCTTGCCGATGCCCGATGCGCCGCCCATGACCAGGGCGCGTTTTCCAATCAATTCCATAGTGATGTTCTCTTCAAGGTGAGTGGTTTATTGTTTCGGTGGTGCCGCGGTGGACGCCCGCACGATCAGTTCCGGCGCGAACAGTTCGTCGCCGGGGGCCGCGGCCGGTGCCAGGATGCGCTGGACCGCGGCGTCGGCCATGGCCTGGATCGGCTGGCGCAGCGTCGTCAGGGGCGGGTCGTGGGCCGCGGCGAAGAAGATGTCGTCGATCCCGATCAGCGAGAAATCCTGCGGTATCTTCAGGCCCAGCTGCTTGAGGCCGATCCCGATGCCGATCGCCATCATGTCGTTGATGGCGATGGCCGCCGTCGGCCGCGCGGGCGCCGACAGGATCCGGGCGGCGGCGCTGCGGCCCAGTTCGAACAGCCGGGTATCGCCGTGCGGATCGCTGGGCGCCTCGGTGGCGTCGGCAATCACCAGTTCGCCGACGATGCCCGCCTGCGCGATGGCCCAGCGCCACCAGGTGGGCGACCGCCGTCGCCGTGGCGGCGGCGTTGTCGACCGAAATCGTGATGATGCGATTGTGGCGCTCGTCCGAGCGCTTGATGTCGAAGGCGACCACCGGGCAGCGCGCCGTCATCGCGACCAGGTGGTCGGTGTCGTTCAATGCCGAGCCGGTGATGATGCCCTGCACGCCGTAGGCCAGCAGGTCGGCCATCACCGCGCGTTCGCGGTCGGGATCGCGGAAGGTGCTGAAGGTCATCACGTGGCAATGGTGCCTGGCCGCGGCCGTTTCCACCGCGCAGGCAAGCGAGCCGAAGAACTGGTTGGCCAGCGACGGTACCAGCAGGCCGACCATGGTGGCGACCCCGGTCTTGAGCTGGCGCGCCGCATTGTTGGGCCGGTACCCGAGCTGCTCGATCGCGTGCTGGATCTTGAGCTGGGTTGCCGGCCGCATCTGCTCCATCCGGTTGTTGAGGAAATTCGAGATACTGGACGGCGACACGCCGGCCAGCCGCGCCACATCCTGAATTTTTGGTTGGCTCATCGTTTCCTTTTATTTCAAGTGCAACGATTTACTGTATGGATGCAGTAAATCGACAAAAAAATATGAATGCGGAAATATTGCCAAAATATCCAAGGCGCTTCGATCCCATTCAGTATCATCGACAAGCAAATGGCTTACTAGAACGATTTACTGTAACGATGTAGCGTAGCTTAAAGCAAAGATCGACAAAGTCAACAAGAATAGCTCGATTGAATGCGTGGCGATGATGTGGCTTACACTTGGCGCCTGGCAATCGCCCGTGCGGCCCTGCGCGCGGTCGGCTATGGCAAGGACACGCCGAACGACCAATTGGCGCGCGACGAGCAACTGACGATTCGCATCGCGTACAAGCTCTTCACCCAGAACAAGGGCAAGGAGCTGGACGACTTCAAGCGCTGGACCGGCATGGTCAAGCCGGGCGACGGCTCCGACTATTAGCGCCACAACGGCGCCGGCGAAATGCTGGTGTTCTCGGCCGCCGACTTCGAGGACTTCCTCGAGCCGCGCCCCGAACTGGCGGCGGGCATGGAAGGCGAGCTGGAAAGCGTGGTGCGCCACCTGGTCGCGCAGCGCTGGCCGTTTCGCCTGCACGCGACCTACGACGAATCGATCTCGCGCATGCTCGACGTGTTCGAGAAGGTCAACCGCGAGATTCCCTTCGACGGGCTGCACTGGATGTTCGACCACGCCGAGACCATCTCGCAGTGCGCGATCCGCGACATCAGCGCGCGCAAGAAGGCGGAGCAGAAGTTCCGCGGCCTGCTCGAGTCGGCGCCGGACGCGATCGTCATCGTCAACCGCCAGGGCAGGATCGAGCTGGTCAACTCGCAGACCGAGAAGCTGTTCGGCTATCCGCGCGCCGAGCTGCTGGGGCGCCAGATGGAAATGCTGATCCCGGCCCGCTACGGTGCCAAGCACCCGGCCTACCGCGACGGTTTCTTCAAGGCGCCGCGCAGCCGCTCGATGGGCGCCGGCCTGGATCTGTACGGCATGCGCCGCGACGGCAGCGAGTTCCCGGTCGAGATCAGCCTGAGCCCGCTCGAGACCGAAGACGAGGTGCTGGTGTCGAGCGCGATCCGCGACATTACCGAGCGCAAGCGGATCGAACGCGCCTTGAACGAAAAGAAAATCGAGCTCGAACGCGCCAATCTGGCCAAGGACCGCTTCCTGGCCAGCATGTCGCACGAGCTGCGCACGCCGC
>DASRXO010000665.1:0-6512 GCA_035654095.1 Telluria sp. | reverse complement strand
CTGCCGACCGACGACCAGAGCGTGCGCGGAATGCTGGCGCCGTCGGTCATGCTGCCTTGCGGCGCCAGCCAGCGCCGGTTGTGCGGATCGGCGTACCAGAAGGCTTCGAGCAGCAGCATGTCGCGGTCCTCGCCGCGCTCGGACAGCCATTCGGTTTTAGGATTGCCGGAAAAGCTGCCGTTGCTCATGATCGTCTCCTCGGATGATGGGGAAATCAGCATGCCACAAAAGCGGCCGCGCGAAGGCCGCTCAGATCAGCTGGAACGCGCCCAGCAGCGCGCCCAGGGCCAGCACCCACAGCAGGTGGATGCGGGTGCGCCAGATCAGCAGTCCGGTGCCGAAGGCGAGCAGCCACAGCGGCCAGTCGGTGGCCGGATTGCGGTTGGCGCTGCCGAGGATCCAGCTGGTCGCCATCATCAGCGCCACCACCACCGGCGCCATGCCCTGCTTGAAGGCGCGCACCGCGCGCAGCTCGCGGTTGCGGTGGCCCCATTGCGAGGCGACATAGGTCAGCATGGTGGACGGAATCAGGACGCCGCTCAGCGTCACCAGCACGCCCAGCAGCGCGGCCGCCATGCTGCCGGCGTTCAGGCCCACGTGCCAGCCCATCAGTGCGACGAACAGCACGTTGGGGCCGGGCGCGGCCTGCGCCAGCGCGATCGAATCGTTGAACTGGGTCTGGGTCAGCCAGTGGTGCTGCTCGACCAGGTAGCGGTGCATGTCGGCGGTGGTGGAAATCGCGCCGCCGACCGACATCAGCGACAGCAACAGGTAGTGGCCGAACAGGTCGAGCCAATCGTGCCAGCTGAGCACGAGGTGGAGCGGCGGATTCATGGACGCAGCCTGCGGTAGGTCAGCACGCAAGCCAGGCCGCCCAGGCCGACCAGCACGTAGACCAGCGGGCAGTGCAGCAGCGCGACCAGCACGAAGCCGAGCGCGGCCAGCGCCACGCACCAGGCCGCCGGCAGCGGGCTGCGCGCGAAGGAGGCCGTCAGCCTGAGGCCGGCCGCGCCGATCAGGCCGGCGGCCACCGCCGCCATGCCGCGCAGTGCGCCGGCCACCGCGACGCTGTCGGCGAAGCGCGCGCGCAGCATGACCAGCAGCAGCAACAGCAGCAGCGGCGCCGCCAGCATGCCGGCCAGGGCCGCCAGCGCGCCGGCCACGCCGAAGTAGCGCGCGCCGAGCATCAGCGCCAGGTTCACGACGTTGGGGCCGGGCATGATCTGGGCCACCGCCCAGTCTTCGAGGAACTCATCCGGCGTCAGCCATTGCTTGCGCTCCACCAGTTCGCGCTGGACCACGGCCAGCACGCCGCCAAAGCCTTGCAGTGCGAGGAAGGTAAATGCAAGGAATAATTCGGTCAGGGTATGCGGCCGCGGCCGCTCGGCAGGAGGTGATAAGCTCATGCGCCATTATCGCGCCCGGCCGCGCGCTTGTCCATGCCGAGGCCGCTTGAAACGCGGCCGCGCGCAGCCGTCTTTACCCGCCGCCGATGCCGTGCGTCACGCGTCCGGTGCCGCCGCATTCGGGGCACTCCTTGCCGTTGTTGAGCTTGCCGCTGCCGCCGCAGACGCTGCAAATATCGTCGCCCGCGCCGGGGATGCCGGGACGCGCTTCGTCGCCCGGGCTCAGGGGTGGTGGTGCTGGGGTGTCCATGCTGTCCTCGCTACGCTAAAAGCTGCCATGTCGGTACGACCAATTTCAGGCGCGCCGGTTGCATCGGGCGCACGCCATGGCACAAAAAAATATTCCGGCTTTCGATGGGAAGCTGACATTGACTTTGACATTTATTGACGGATACTCCTTGTCTGATACTTCGCGCGTGCAGCGCGTTCGCTTCTTAACCCAGGGTAAGGAATCGCGATGAATCAACACCGTTTAGACATAGCGGGCGACCTTGCGCTTGCCGAGCCGCCATACCAGCGCCAGGACATGCACAGGCGCGATATCGTGAACCACGCGATTTCGGTCCAGGAAAGCAGCAACACCATCGCCGCCGTCGAATACCTGAAGGCGCGCGACATCGACCCCAGCGTCATCGAGCGCGTCTTGCTCGAACCGCAACGCCGCCGCCACTCCCACTATTGATACTTCTGGCAACGTCGCGCGGAAACCGACGGTTTCCTGCCGCCGCACGTCCCGACCCATTTCCATATGAAAATGGCATCGTTTCCAGGCGGCGCGCCTGCGCCGGAAGGGGGCGGTTATGCACAAAAAATGCGGTTCGGAATTTTCCTAAAATTTTTTCCGGCCTTCCCAATTGACTTTGCAAGTCCTTGATTTTGAACGTATAAATTTTTGCCTCCGGATTAAGCATTTTGTTGAAACCCGCGCCGTTACAGGCTCGCGCCATGTCAATAGCTGCTTATCCACAAAGTTATGCACATCGACTGTGGATATCCGAAAAAACGCTTAAGAAACGGCCACTTAGCTCGTCGGGCATGTACGACGAGCAATATTCGGGAGCGGTGCAGGGCGTTTTCGCGACAGCTTTTTAGCCCCAAAACGGGGATTCCGCTTGCGCTCGTTCACTGGATAAATGTACAGTTGTGGCACTTTCCAGATTGAATGACCACGATGCTTGCCGTCCCTCCCGCCGCCGCTGCCGACGACCCGTTCGCCAGCCTCAATCCGCAACAGCGCGCCGCCGTCGAGCACGACGTGGACGCCGCCGACGGCCGTACCCGGCCGCTGCTGGTGATCGCCGGCGCCGGCTCCGGCAAGACCAGCACGCTGGCGCACCGGGTCGCACGCTTGATCCAGCGCGGCGCCGATCCACAGCGCATTTTGCTGCTGACGTTTTCGCGCCGCGCGGCCAACGAGATGACCCAGCGCGCCGGCCACGTGCTGCAGCGCGTGATGGGCTTGCGCGGCGCCCAGGCGCCCGCCACGCTGCCGTGGGCCGGCACCTTCCACAGCATCGGCGCGCGCCTGCTGCGCGAGTACGCCGGCCGCATCGGCCTCGATGCTTCGTTCACTATCCACGACCGCGGCGACTCCGAGGACTTGATGGGACTGGTGCGCCATGAGATCGGCCTGACCCAGACCCAGAAGCGCTTTCCGCTGAAGGGCAGCTGCCTGGCGATCTATTCGCGGGTGGTGAACAGCCGCGAGCCGCTGGCGCTGGTGCTGCAATCGACCTTCCCCTGGTGTAGCGAGTGGGAACAGCAGCTCAAGACCCTGTTCGGCGCCTACGTCGACGCCAAGCAGGAGCAGAACGTGCTCGATTACGACGACCTGCTGCTGTTCTGGTCCGAGATGGCGGCCGACCCCGAGCTCGGTCCCGAACTCGGCGCCCTGTTCGACCACCTGCTGGTCGACGAATACCAGGACACCAACCGGCTGCAGGCCGCGATCGTCACCGGCATGAAACCGGACGGGCAGGGCGTGATGGTGGTGGGCGACGATGCGCAGTCGATCTACTCGTTCCGCGGCGCGACGGTGCGCAACATCCTCGACTTCCCCAAGCAGTTTTCGCAGCCGGCCGCGCTGATCACGCTGGACCGCAATTACCGCTCGACCCAGCCGATCCTCGACGCCTCCAACGCGCTGATCGCCGGCGCGCTCGAACGCCACGCCAAGACCCTGTGGACCGACAAGGCCTCGTCGGCGCGGCCGCAGCTGGTGCTGATCCCGGACGAGGCCGAGCAGGCGCGCTGGGTCTGCAACCGCATCCTCGAACAGCGCGAGGCCGGCATGGCGCTGATCACGCAGGCGGTGCTGTTCCGCGCGGCCAGCCACAGCGCGGCGCTGGAGCTCGAACTGATGCGGCGGAATATCCCTTTCGTCAAATTCGGCGGCCTCAAATTTTTGGAAGCCTCGCACATCAAGGACGTGCTGGCGGTGCTGCGCTTCGCCCAGAACCCCAGCGGTCGCATGGCCGGTTTTCGCGCGGCCCAACTGATTCCCGGGATCGGCCCGGCCACCGCCGGCAAGCTGCTCGACGCGGTGGGCGAGGCGGCCGAGCCGCTGCTGGCGCTCGAACAGTTCGCGCCGCCCGCCAGGAGCGCGGCCGACTGGCAGGCCTTCGCCACGCTGTACCGCGCGCTGCGCATGCCCGGCCTGCGCTGGCCGGCGGACATCGAACTGGTGCGCGACTGGTACCTGCCGCAGCTCGAACGCATGCACGACGACGCCCAGTTGCGCGCGGCCGACGTGGCCCAGCTGGCCGCGCTGGCCGGCGGCTACGCCACGCGCGAGAGCTTCCTGGCCGAGATCACGCTCGACCCGCCGGAAGCGACCAGCGACCGCGCCGGTCCGCCCCATCTCGACGAGGACTACCTGATCCTGTCGACCATCCATTCGGCCAAGGGCCAGGAATGGAAGTCGGTGCATGTGCTGAACGTGGTGGACGGCTGCATCCCGTCCGACATGAGCACCGGCACCGCCGAGGAGATCGAGGAAGAACGCCGCTTGCTGTACGTGGCGATGACGCGCGCGAAAGAGCAATTGCACCTGGTGGTGCCGAACCGCTTCTTCATCAAGCAGCAGGCGCAGATGGGCGACCGCCATGTGTACGCGGCGCGCAGCCGCTTCATCACGCCGGCCATGCTCAAGCACTACGAGGAATGCGTGTGGATCACGGCCGACACGGCCAGGAGCAGGACGCCGATGCCCGACAGCGTGCGCATGCTGGTGCGCGAGCGCGCGCGCAGCGCCTGGAAGTGATCAGGCGTCCGGATCGAGCAGGGTGGCCACCGCCACATATTGATAGGGCGCGCCCTTGGCGTCCCTGAACGCCAGCACCGCGCAGCGCAGGGCCAGCGGCGCGCCGCTCGGCCCGCTGGTGTGGATGTCGCCGGCCCAGCCGCCCTCGCGCGCCAGCGCCTCGGCGATCGCCTGCGCCTGCGGCAGATCGCCCGCGTGCAGCGAGCGCAGGGTGCGTCCGGCCAGCGCCTCGGGCGTGGCCCCGGCCAGCGCGCAAAAGCGCGGATTGGCTTCGACGATGCGGCCTTCGGCATCGAGCGTGACCACCAGCGCGTGCTGGCCCAGCGCGGCCTGCACGTTGTGCGCGCGCGCCAGCCGCGTCTTGAGTTCTTCGCGCGCCGCCGCGGCCGCGGCCAGCGTGGCGTAGGCGCGCAGCGAGGCGATCACGGTGGTGAACAGCTTGCGCGTGGTGAGGTCGGCCTTGCACCAGAAATCGTTGATGTCGTAATCGACGATGATGCTGTGCTCCAGCGCCTGGCCCGGCTGGCCGGTGCGCAGCACGATGCGCACCAGCTCGTTGTGCAGCTCCTCGCGGATCCGGCGCGCCACGCGCAGGCCGGCGTCGTCGGTTTCCATGATCACGTCGAGCAGCACCAGCGCAATGCCGGGCGTGCTTTGCAGCAGGGCGATCGCCTCGGCGCCGCTGTAGGCATGCAGGAAGCTCAGGCGGCGGCCCTGGAAGCTGGTGTCGCGCAAGGCGAATTTGGTGACCACGTGGACATCGACGTCGTCATCGACGATCAGGATGCGCCACGGCGGCGCCTCTTGCGCGAGGGCCGCTGAGGGATCGTCGTCTTCCAGGATCAGTTCGTGATCGTCGTCGGGGGTGTGGGGGGGCATGGGGACAACACTATGTCAGAGCAGGCGGTTTGTCAATTTTGCCGACTTATCCCCTGTTGTAGGACTTTGTAGGACTTTTCCTCATAGCCTCTTTCCTGCTGGAAGCGATGCATAGTTAAGTACTTGATTTAATGTATATTAATTTTTGCCTTCCAAATGTGCAATTTGTAGAAAACCGCATCAATACCGGGCTGCGCGCGGGTTTCTCAGCGCTTATCCACAAGCTTATCCACATTTCTTGTGGATATCATAAAAATCTGAACGAAATCCGTGACTTAGCGCGCGGCCGACGCGCTGCGATCGGTAAGCCGGGCGAACTCGGCCAGGAAGGCGCGCTTGGCCTCGCCGGGACCCATCGCAACGATCGCTTCGGGCAGCGCGCCGATCTGGTCGAGGTAGGCCCAGCGCTCGGCCGAATGCGGCATCAGGTCGCGTTTTTCGGTGGCCAGCGCCACCAGGTCGGCCTGCTTGATCGGGCCGTAGTCGGAGAAGTCGATGCCGAAGGTGGCCGCGATGATCGCGCTCACCTTCTCTTCGATGCCGGCGAATTCGGGCAGCAGCACCTTGAGCGGCTTGACCATGTCGCCCACATAGGCCTCGGCCGCGTCGTGCAGCAGCGCCGCCAGCCGCAGCGCGGGCGGCACCAGCGAGGCCACCACCAGGCTATGCTGCGCCACCGAATAGAACTCGCAGGTCTGGCCGTTGAAGCGGCACTGGTAGGCCAGGCCGTGGGCGATGTCCTCGATCGCCACGCGGTCGATGCGCGGCTCGAGCGGGTAGAAGCGGTTGCCCAGGAAGGTGGAAACGTAAGGTGTCGTGATCATGATGGCGGGTGCGGTGCGGTGTTCCCCGTATCTTACTTTACAATGGACGATTTTTTGCCCGCGCGCCGCCTGCCGTGACACCCGAATTCCACCCCATGCCTGCCGATATCCGCTGGCGCCAGGACCTGGTCCGCTGGCGCC
>DASRXO010000664.1:0-3368 GCA_035654095.1 Telluria sp. | reverse complement strand
CACGCTGCGCGCGAGGTCGAGGTTCTCGGCCTGGCCGGGCGTGACTTCGAGGGTCACGGCATTGACCACGCGCGGCTTGGTGTCGTCGCGGCTGACTTCCTGGGCCACCGCCAGTACCAGGATGCGCTCGAGCACGATCTTCGAAATATGCTGGGCCTGGCGCAGCGACTTGTCGTCCTCGTCCGGTTCGCGCTGGGTGTGGACGATGATGTCGACATAATTGCCCGGCAGCGCGAAGCCGGCGACCCCGATCACGTCGTTGACGCGCACCGTGATCGCACGCTTGCCTTCGCTGATCAGGGCCGACAGTCCGCCCAGGGTGCCGGCCGGCGCCAGCTTGGCTTCGTTGAGCGGCTCGCCGCGCAGCACATTGTCCTTGAGCACGCGGTCGGTCAGCCGGCCGGGATCGGTGAAGGCGTCTTTCGGCACGTTGGCGGCCGGCCAGTCGGTGATCTTGAGCATGTCGGGCACCAGCCGCTGGCCGCGGCCGACGTCGACCGCCGCCACCACGATCCGGCTCACGCTGCCGGCCGACTGGCGCAACAGCCAGCGCGAGGCCAGCACCACGGCGGCAGTCCCGAACAGGACCGCGACCGCCATCATGATCAGGGCGCGCTTGTTTTTCATGAGATCCTCTCGAACAGGGGATGGCCGCCGGCGGCGTCGAAGGGGGCGGGAGGCTGGGCCGGGGCGCTGGCGCCGCCGCCGCAGCCGGCGAACATGCTGATCCAGGCCTGTTCCAGCGCCGCGACGGTCAGGCGCGGGGCAGCGCCGGCGTAGGCCGCGAAATCGGCGATGCGGCCCAACAGCTCGCGCGGGGTACTGGCCAACAACGCGCGGCCGGACGGCAGGTGCAGGCGGGCGATCAGGTGGTCCAGGGCCGGCTCGTCGAAGGCGATGCGCGCGACCCGGCACTGGTGGCGGAACAGCGCGCGGTAATTCGCCTCGCTGAGCGCGCCGACGTGGATCTTGTAGGCGAGCCGGCGCAGGAAGGAATCGTCGAGCAGCAAATGGGGCGCGAGGTTGGTCGCGAACACCACGGTGACGTCGAACGGCAGCGTGACCTTGTGGCCGCCGTGCAGGGTCAACTGGTCGACGCCGGCCTCGAGCGGCCCGGCCCAGCGGTTCAGCAGCTCGGCCGCCGGCAGCCGCTGGCGGCCGAGGTCGTCGACCACCAGCATCCCGCCGCTGGCCATCACGTGCGGCGGCGCATGGTACACCCCGCCGGCCGGATCGTGGCGCAGGTCGAGCATCTCGGCGCTGAGCTCGGCGCCGACCTGGACCAGCGGCCGCTGGCACAGCGACCAGCGGGCGTCGGCGCTGCGCCGGTCTTCGGGCGGGCGGCCCTGCAAGGGCGAGGGCGGCAGGTGCAGCAGCGGGTCGTGGAACTGGACGATCTCCTGGTCCACCAGCAGCGCGTATGGCACCGCCACCACGCCCTGCTGCAGGCGGCCCAGCTTGCGCGCCAGCGTGGTCTTGCCGCTGCCGGAAGGGCCGTACAACAACAGCGAGCGGCTCGATTGCAGGGCCGCGCCCAGCAATTCGCGCAGCGCGGGATCGAGCGCGTCGTCGGCGAAGGCGGCGGCCAGCTCGGCGGCGCCGGGGCGCGCCGCGCCCGCATGCCGGCCGGCCTGGCGCGCCGCCACCTCGCGGTAGGCCTGCAGCGTCACCGGAGCCGGCCCCACGTAGCGGCAGCGCGCCAGGTATTCGTGGGCGCGCAGGCGGCCGCCGGCGGTCAGCTGATAGTGCACGTCGAGGTCGGAATCGCCGCGCCCGGCCACCTCGGCCAGTTGCTCGGCCAGGATCATGTCCAGCACTTCGCGCAAGACATTCACCGACAGGCGCAGCTTGCCGGTCAGGATAGGCAGGTGGGTCTTGCCGATGGCATACATGGCCTTGATCACCAGCTCGGCGATCAAGCCCGGCTCGAGGCCGGTGTCGCGCACGGTTTTCGGTTGCGGCGGCACGCTCGCCATCGGTTCCTCCGGACCCGGCTGGGCGCGCGCCACGCTGCCCGTGCCCGCCGCGCTCGCTACTGTTGATTCGGCCTCGATCATCGCTGTTCTCCCCTGCCAGCAGACTGCTGTTTCCAAAAGACACCGTCGATTCTAGCGAGCAGACCCGGCCGGTCTTTTGACAAATAGCAAGAAATGCCGACCCGCAAGGTCAGCCGTGGCGGCCGTACAGCACGGCCAGGGTGCCGAGCGCGATCGCCACGCCGTAGGGCATGCCGCCGACGCTGGCGGCCGCCGGCGTCTCGGGCGCCAGGCGCACGCCCAGCAGGCGCATATAAAGAGGACGCAACAGCACGCGGACATTGGTCCAGGTCTCGCGCAGGCGGCCCTGGGCGACCACGATCGCCAGCCCCAGCACACCGCCGATGACGAAGGTCAGCAGGCAGATCTCGAGCGCGCGCCACGGGCCGCAATAGGCGCCGACGGTCGCCATCAGCTTGACGTCGCCGGCGGCCATGCCGCGCAGGCTGTACAAGGGCAGGAACATCAGCAGGCCGGTGAGCAGCCCGACCAGGCCGGTCGACAATAGGGAAAACGGGGCGCCCGACGCCAGGTGCAGCGCGGCGGCGCACAACAGGGCGGGCAGCAGCAGGCGGTTGGGAATGCGGCGCAGCGCCAGGTCGTAGGCGCTCGCGGCCAGGACCGTGCCGATGAGAAACAGATCAAGGAGCAAGGGGGTTGACATGGCGGGCTCGGGGGGAATGGTAGAAAATGCTTTCCAGGCAGGGCCCTGCCCGGAAAGCGCGGCCGCCTTACGTCACGGCGTTGTTGATGCTGGTCTGGATATACGTGAAGGCGTTGTTCAGCGCGCCCGTCACGAAGCCGACGCCGATCACCAGCGCAGCGGCGATCATGGCCGCAATCAGGCCATACTCGATCGCGGTCACGCCGTTTTCGTCATCAACAAAGGTTTTTACTGCGGAGGTAACTGTGTTCATCACAAACTCCCATGAGTGAAAAAAAACACCTAGCCCTGGTCCGGGCGGCGCGCGGACGGCCGCGCCTTGCATCGAAGAGTTTCCTTCGATCAATTCCAAACCATTGCATCGACTATAGAGTTTCATTCCATTGGGCAACTTGACGTCTCGCAACTTTTCCACGTGGCATTATTTTTTTTGGGTATGATTTGCGCAAACCGGGCCGCGACGGGCGTGGGCGCAACAGCGGCAGCGCCGAAATGCACCAAACTGCAGCAGCGCTGGCCGCAAGCGGGCGCCGGACGGTAGAATCGTACGCCGCACGTCAATATATGCACTATTGCAGCAATGGCGGAAAGCTATTATGCTGAGGTATTGTTCTAAGGAAACACCCGATGGCCAGACCCGCATTCTGAGAACGACATGGATTCCCTGC
>DASRXO010000663.1:0-7981 GCA_035654095.1 Telluria sp. | reverse complement strand
TGGCGACGAAACGAAGAGGCTAGGACTTTGGCGGAAATGCAACCATGCCTCTTCTGATCCCGATGTCAATAAAATTATTCCGGACACTAGTGCGCCTTCGCGGGAACGACGTTTATTTGGCGGCGCTGTCCGCCGTCGCCGCCACCACCGGCTTGACGTTCACCTTGGCCTTGGCCTTCTGCTTGAGCGCCTCGATGAAGCCATACATCTCCTGCTGGCCCACCGCGCCCGCGATCTGCTCCTGCTCCGACTTGCGGCGCGCCTCGTCGGCCTGGGCCGGCTGCGACACCTTGCCGATGCGGTACACGCCGTAACCCTGGCCCGGCAAGTCCACGCCCACATATGCCGGCAGCTTGCTGACGTCGGCCTTCAACACCGCCATCGCGGCGGCCGGATTGATCGGCGGCTGCTTGGTGCGCGAGACGAGCTTGGCGTCGCCGAAACCGGCGGCGTCGCCCGATGCCTTGGCCGCGGCCAGCTTCGCTTCGCCCGCCTTCTGCGCCAGCTTGGCCGCTTCCTCCAGCGTCACGCGCTGGCGGATCACGGCCTCGACTTCGGCCAGCGGACGCTTGGTCGCCGGCTTGTAGTCGATCACGCGGCCGGCCACCAGGGTGCTCGGCGCGACTTCCACCGCTTCGGTGTTGCGCTTGTTCTTCAGCGAGTCGTCGGCGAACAGCGCGCTCAGGAATTTCGGGCTGTCGACCGGCGCCGTGCCCAGCGCCGGCGAGGGAGTGCGCGACAGGTTGCCGACCGTTTCGATCTTCAGGCCCAGCTTGTCGGCCACCGGCTTCAGGCTGTCCGACTGCTCGTACACCGTGTTGGTGAAGGTCTCGGCCAGCTCCGAATACTTCTTCGACATCTTCTGCTTCTTCAGCTCGGCCGCGACTTCGCCCTTGACTTCATCCAGCGCCTTGGTGTGCGCCGGCTTGAGCGCGGTGACCGTGATGATGTGGTAGCCGAACTCGGACTGCACCAGGCCGCTGATCTCGCCCTGCTTGAGCTGGTAGATCGCGTCTTCCACCGGCTTGACGAAAGCGCCCTTCTCGACCACGCCGAGGTCGCCGCCGTTGGCGGCCGAACCCGGGTCCTGCGACTCCGCCTTGGCGATCTTGGCGAAGTCGGCCGGGGCCTTCTTCACCTGCGCCAGGATCGCCTCGGCCTTGGCCTTGGCGGCGGCGCTATCGGCCGCGCTGGCGTCCTTCTTGGTGGTGATCAGGATGTGGCTCGCGGTGCGCTGCTCATCGGTTGCGAAACGCTTCTGGTTCTTGGCGTAGAAGTCGGCCACCTCGGCGTCGCTGACCGAGACCTGGTTTTCCACCACCGCCGAGTCGAACACCACGTATTCGGCCTTGACCTGCTCGGGCACCTGGAACAGCGGCGCATTCTTGTCGTAATAGGCCTTGACCATGTCGTCGCTGACCTTCACCTGCGCCATGTAGTCGGCGGCCGGGAACACCTGCTCCTGCACCTCGCGCTCCTGCTCGTTGATGTCCGACAGGCGGGCGGCGATGGTGCGCGGCGCGAAGGCGCTGCTCTGGATGCCGTTGGTCAGCTGCTGCAGGACCATGTCGCGCGTGATGCTCGCGTCGAACTGCGCGGTGCTCATGCCCTGCGCCGCGGCGACCGCTTTGTACTGCTCGAGGTCGAAGCTGCCGTCCGGTTTCTTCAGGCGCTCGGCGTAGAAAGCGAGCAGGGTCTGGTCGTTGATCGTCATGTGGCTGCGCGCGATCTCGGCACGCAGGGCGCGCTCGGCGACCAGGCCTTGCAGGATGTCCTGCTTGATTTCGGGCGTGTCGAACATCTTCGGATCGAACTGCGCGCCCATCATCTGGCGGTACTGGTCGAGCTGGCGGCGCTGGGCCGCTTCCCATTCCTGCTGGGTGATCTTCTGGCCCTCGACCGTGGCGACCGCGTTGGCGTCGTCGCCCTTGTTCTGGTAGCTGCTGACGCCGACCAGCACGAACGACGGCACGATCAACAACAACAGCAGTAACTGCATCAAGCGCTTGTGGTTACGAATGAATTCAAACATGGTCAGCCAATTCGAAGAGTAATTGCGACATATAAAAAAAGGCGAACTCTCGTTCGCCCCTTTAGCATACTGGCGGAGTGGACGGGACTCGCCTACGTACCGCAGGCCGCGGAATCCCTTGCACGGGATTCCCTTCGAGTCCAGACCGTGTTCCCCGCAGGGGGAACACTCCGGCATATCAATTCTGGCGGAGTGGACGGGACTCGAACCCGCGACCCCCGACGTGACAGGCCGGTATTCTAACCAACTGAACTACCGCTCCTAAAAAATACGGATACTGCATACCTGGCCGGTGGGCGCTGAGAGGCTCGAACTCCCGACCTACGGTGCCGCCAGATATCGTCGGCGTTTGTCACCACGCCGAAGGACATTAGTTTACTGCATCTTTCAGGGCTTTGCCAGCTTTAAATTTGGGGACGCGGGAGGCCTTGATCTTGATGGCTTCCTTGGTGCGCGGATTCAAACCGCTGCGCGCCGCGCGCTCGCCCACCGTGAAGGTGCCGAAACCGACCAGGGTAACGCTTTCGCTCTTTTGCAAGGTGCTGGTGACCGCTTCAATCATCGCATCCAAAGCGCGCGTTGCCGAGGCCTTGGTAATGTCCGCCGATTTCGCGATTTCTTCGATCAATTCTGTTTTGTTCACTCGTTTCCCCGATATGCAAGTTGGATGCTGGCCCGTCATTCCCGCGCGGGCGGGAATGACATTAGACACAGCCGCGCTCGGTCGTGTCAAGCGCGCGTCAGCGGTGCGCGCCGCAGCCATAAAAAACAACAAGCGCCACGCGGGCGCTTGTTGTGACCATCATCCCCGCGCAAGCGGGCACGACCGTCAGTGCTTGACGACGTCGGCCTGACCATCGACCTGGGCCGCGGTAGGCGCTGCCGCCACCGCCACTGCAGGCACGTCGACCACCGGCACCGGCATGCGTTCCAGCGCGATTTCCAGCACCTTGTCGATCCAGCGCACCGGAACGATTTCGAGCTTGTTCTTCACGTTGTCCGGAATCTCGGCCAGGTCCTTGACGTTCTGCTCGGGGATCAGCACGGTCTTGATACCGCCGCGGTGGGCCGCCAGCAGCTTTTCCTTGAGCCCGCCGATCGGCAGCACTTCGCCGCGCAGCGTGATCTCGCCGGTCATCGCCACCTCGGCGCGCACCGGGATCCCGGTAAACACCGACACCAGCGCGGTGGTCATCGCGATGCCTGCCGACGGACCGTCCTTCGGCGTCGCGCCTTCCGGCACGTGGATGTGGATGTCGCTCTTCTCGAACACGTCGCTCTTGATGCCGAGCCGGTTGGCGCGGCTGCGCACCACGGTGCGCGCCGCTTCGATCGACTCCTTCATCACGTCGCCCAGGGTACCGGTGCGTATCACGCCGCCCTTGCCCGGCATTTGCACCGCCTCGATGGTCAGCAGGTCGCCGCCCACTTCGGTCCAGGCCAGGCCGACCACCTGGCCGATCTGGTTTTCCTTCTCGGCCACGCCGAAGTCGAAACGCCGCACGCCGAGGAACTTGTCGATGTTCTTGCCGTTGACCGCGACCTTCTTTTCCGATTTTTTCAGCAGCAGCATCTTGACGACCTTGCGGCAGATCTTCGAGATCTCGCGCTCGAGCGAACGCACGCCGGCTTCCCGCGTGTAGTAGCGGATGATGTCGCGGATCGCCGCTTCGGCCACCGTGATCTCGTCTTCCTTCAGGCCGTTGGCCTTGATCTGCTTCGGCAGCAAATAGCGCTGGGCGATGCTGGTCTTCTCGTCTTCGGTGTAGCCCGACAGGCGGATCACTTCCATCCGGTCCAGCAGCGCCGGCGGGATGTTGTAGGAGTTCGAGGTCGCCACGAACATCACGTCCGACAGGTCGAAATCGACTTCGATGTAGTGGTCCGAGAAGGTGTGGTTCTGTTCCGGATCGAGCACTTCGAGCAGGGCCGACGAGGGATCGCCGCGGAAGTCGGCGCCCATCTTGTCGATCTCGTCGAGCAGGAACAGCGGATTGCGCACGCCGACCTTGGCCAGCGATTGCAGGACCTTGCCCGGCATCGAACCGATGTAGGTGCGGCGGTGTCCGCGGATCTCCGCTTCGTCGCGCACCCCGCCGAGCGCCATGCGCACGAACTTGCGATTCGTGGCGCGCGCGATCGACTGGCCGAGCGAGGTCTTGCCGACGCCCGGCGGGCCGACGAAGCACAGGATCGGGGCTTTCAGCTTGTCGACGCGTTGCTGGACCGCGAGGTACTCCAGAATGCGTTCCTTGACCTTGTCGAGGCCGTAGTGGTCGCCTTCGAGCACTTTCTCGGCATTGGTGAGGTCGTTATTGACCTTGGATTTCTTCTTCCACGGCAGGTTGACCAGAGTGTCGATATAGTTGCGCACCACGGTCGCTTCGGCCGACATCGGCGACATCAGCTTCAGCTTCTTGAGCTCGTTGGTGGCCTTGTCGAGCGCCTCTTTCGGCATCTTGGCCGAGATCACTTTCTTCTCGAGCTCGTCGATGTCGGCGCCGTCTTCGCCCTCGCCCAATTCCTTCTGGATGGCCTTGACCTGTTCGTTCAGATAGTACTCGCGCTGCGATTTTTCCATCTGGCGCTTGACGCGGCCGCGGATGCGCTTTTCCACCTGCAGGATGTCGAGTTCGCCTTCCAGCTGGCCGAGCAGATGCTCGAGGCGCTTGGCGACGTTGAAGATTTCGAGGATCACCTGTTTCTGCTCGAGCTTGAGCGGCAGGTGGGCGGCGACGGTGTCGGCCAGGCGGCCGGCGTCGTCGATGCCCGCCAGCGAGGCGAGAATCTCGGGCGGGATTTTCTTGTTGAGTTTGACGTACTGGTCGAACTGCTGCACGATCGCGCGGCGCATCGCCTCGACTTCGGAGTCGTCGCCGATTTCCGATTTCAGCGGCGTCAGGTCGGCGATGAAATGGGTGGGCGAATCGCTGATGTGGTTAATGCGCGCACGCTGGGCGCCTTCGACCAATACCTTGACGGTACCATCGGGCAGCTTGAGCATTTGCAGGATATTCGCCACGCAACCGATCTCGTAGATGTCGGACGCGGACGGTTCGTCCTTCGCGGCCGCTTTTTGCGCAGCCAGCATGATGCTCTTGCCCTGCTCCATCGCCGCTTCCAAAGCCTTGATGGACTTCGGACGGCCGACGAACAGCGGTATCACCATATGCGGGAAGACGACCACGTCGCGCAACGGCAATAAGGGCAGCGTCGTTTGCTCGGTTAATTTGGAAGTTGTCATGGCATACCTTATAGAAAGCGTGTTTTACAATGTTGGCGGTGATCTGCCAAAACACAAGACCGGCGGATAAAAGATATTTCTACAAGTAATTTATTTGAACATAAAACTTGATACGAAAATAAAACGCCCGATTCTAAAAGATTTAATTGAACATCAAATAAAAAAGCCACCGCGCAGCGCTTGTCGCGAGTGGCTTTTCGATTGAAGCCTGATTCTTTTATTGAGGTAAATTGTACCGCCAAGAATTAAACGACGACAGTCCTTTTGTTGTGTGCAGACGCCGATTTTTCAGTTTTCTCCGGATGCTTTCGCGGTTTCGCTGTAAATCAGTAAAGGTTTTGCGCCGTTCGTGATCGAATTCTCATCGATGACCACTTTCACGACGTTCTGCTGATTCGGCAGCTCGTACATCACGTCGAGCAAAGCATGTTCCAGGATCGAGCGCAGGCCGCGCGCGCCGGTCTTGCGCGCCAATGCCTTACGGGCAATCGCGTGCAAGGCGGCGGGACGGATCTCGAGTTCCGCGCCTTCCATTTCGAGCAGCTTGGAATACTGCTTGATCAGCGCGTTCTTCGGTTCGATCAGGATCTGGATCAGCGCTTCTTCGGTCAACTCGCTGAGCGTGGCGACGACCGGCAGGCGGCCCACCAGTTCCGGGATCAGGCCGAACTTGATCAGGTCTTCCGGTTCCGCTTCCAACAGCACGTCGCTGCTGGAGCGCTGGGTCTGGCTCTTGACGCTGGCCGAGAAACCGATGCCGCTCTTTTCGGAGCGGTTCTGGATGATCTTCACCAGCCCGTCGAAGGCGCCGCCGCAGATGAACATGATGTTGGTGGTGTCGATCTGCACGAAGTCCTGGTTCGGGTGCTTGCGCCCGCCCTGCGGCGGCACCGAGGCCATGGTGCCCTCGATCAGTTTCAGCAGGGCCTGCTGCACGC
This sequence comes from Telluria sp., assembly GCA_035654095.1. Lineage (GTDB taxonomy): Bacteria > Pseudomonadota > Gammaproteobacteria > Burkholderiales > Burkholderiaceae_D > Telluria_A. Next base: position 1,767 of record DASRXO010000663.1, on the reverse strand, counting down.
CCTCGCCCGACACGTCGCGCGTGATCGAGGGGTTGTCCGACTTGCGCGAAATCTTGTCGATCTCGTCGATGTAGACGATGCCGCGCTGGGCCTTCTCGACCTCGTAGTTGCAGCTCTGGAGCAGCTTCTGGATGATGTTCTCGACGTCCTCGCCGACATAGCCGGCTTCGGTCAGGGTGGTGGCGTCGGCGATCACGAACGGCACGTTGAGCATGCGCGCGAGGGTCTGCGCCAGCAGGGTCTTGCCCGAGCCGGTGGGACCGACCAGCAGGATGTTGCTCTTGGCCAGTTCGACGTCGTCCTTCTTGCCCAGGTGCTTGAGGCGCTTGTAGTGGTTGTAGACCGCCACCGACAGGATCCGCTTGGCGGTCTGCTGGCCGATCACGTACTGGTCCAGCAGGTCGCAGATCTCGTGCGGGGTCGGCAGGTCGGACTTGGCGCCGGCCACCGATTCCACGTTCGAGGTCTCGTCGCGGATGATGTCGTTACACAGGTCGATACACTCGTCGCAGATGAACACCGACGGTCCTGCGATGAGCTTCTTCACCTCGTGCTGGCTCTTGCCGCAGAACGAGCAGTAGAGGAGTTTTTCGCCGCTGGAGGATTTTTTGTCTGACATGGGGCAGGTTTCTATTCGAAGACTATTGGATTGCTATAAATATAACGCTAATACGGGTGCGCAACAAGCGCGCATAACTGCCATGCTACCCGAAATAAAAACGAAACGCCCGAACGTTGTAGCGTCCGGGCGTTTTTTCAGCAACAGACCGCTGGGTGCATCAAACTCGGCTAGTCAACACTTTGTCGATCAGGCCATAGTCCGCCGCTTCGTCGCCGGACATGAAGCGGTCGCGGTCGGTGTCCTTGTGGATCTGCTCCATGGTCTTGCCGGTGCGCTCGGCCAGGATCTTGTTCAGGCGCTCGCGCAGGTAGAGGATTTCCTTGGCCTGGATTTCGATGTCCGAGGCCTGGCCCTGCGAGCCGCCGGACGGCTGGTGGATCATGATGCGCGAGTTCGGCAGCGAGAAGCGCTTGCCCTTGGCGCCGGCCGCCAGCAGGAAGGCGCCCATCGAGGCCGCCATGCCGGTGCACAGGGTCGACACGTCGGGCTTGATGAAGTTCATCGTATCGAAGATCGCCAGCCCGGCCGAAACCGACCCGCCCGGCGAGTTGATGTACAACGAGATGTCCTTGTCCGGATTCTCGCTCTCGAGGAACAGCAGCTGGGCCACGATCAGGTTGGCCATCTGGTCGTTGACAGGCCCGACCAGGAAAATCACGCGCTCCTTGAGCAGGCGCGAGTAGATATCGTAGGCGCGCTCGCCGCGGCCGCTCTGTTCCACGACCATCGGCACGAGGCCGAGTGCTTGTGTGTCCAATGCCGGATTATGATTCATACCTGTCTCTTTCCTTGTAGAAGAACAAACAAAATACCGATGTCGTTCCCGCGCAGGCGGGAATCCATACGCCGCGTCCAAGGACACGCTGGATTCCCGCGTGCGCGGGAATGACGGGGGGCTGGCGCGCTGCGCCGCTCCCGTCACGGAATCGGCATTCAGGCTTGCGCGTTGCTTCCCATCAGTTCGTCGAAGGCCACCGCCGTGGTGCTGACCTTCGCCTTACCGAGCACATAGTTGACGACGTTTTCTTCCAATACAAGGGCTTCCACCTCGCCCAGGCGGCGGCGGTCGCTGTAGTAGTACTTCAGCACTTCCTTCGGGTCTTCGTAGCTCTGCGCGAAGTCCTCGATCTGGGCCTTGACCTGCT
>DASRXO010000662.1:0-10127 GCA_035654095.1 Telluria sp. | reverse complement strand
CTCCTCGAACATCAACGTCTCGCCCTGCAGCGCGCGCACGATGTAGGGCTGCAGCACCGCGTAGCGCTTCTCGCCGACCGTGGCGCGGATGGTCATGCCCGGCACCTGCGCGTCCTCGCGCCGGAACTCGCGTTCGTAGGCGATGTTGTGAAAGCGGTAGACCTGGTTGGCGTCGATGTAGGCGACCATCGCCGGCAGCGTGTCGGCGATGGTGCGCAGGCGCGACTCGCTTTCGCGCAGCGCCAGCTCGGCCTCGTGGCGGCGCGTGACGTCTTCGGCGATGCACAGCACGTATTCGGGCCGGTCGTATTCGTCGAACAGCGGCAGCGACACCGTATGCAGGTAGTGCAGGCTGCCGTCCGGTCCCAGGAAGGGCTTTTCGGGCAGGTCGATCAGCATCGGCGTGGCCAGCATGGTGCGGTCTTCGTCCGCGTTGCACAGCGCGAAGCCGGGCGGGAAGGCGGCGCAATCGGTCTTGCCCACCACCTGCGCCGCGCGGTAGCCGGTAAGCGTTTCGGCCGCGTTGTTCCACACCACCATGCGGCCGAAGCTGTCGGGTCGCAGGCTCTTGACGTAAATGAGCTGGGGCAGATGGTCGATCAGCGATTGCAGGAAGCCGCGGTTGGCGCGGATCTCGATCTCGGCCTGCTTGCGCGCCGTGATGTCGCGCGAGGTGATCGCCACGCCCTCGGCGATCGGCACGATCTGGTGGTGGACCCAGCGCGCGTCCTCGGCGCCGGGGCGCACTTCGATTTCCTCCTCGAGCGGACGGCCGGCGGCCATCACCTGCACGAAGCGGTCCCGGAAGCCGGCCTTGCTGAAGCGCGGCAGCAGCGCGAAGGCTTTCTGCCCGAGCAGTTCGGCACGCGGCTTGCCGAGCATGTGCGCGGCCTTGTCGTTGATGTCGACGACCACGAAGTCTTCGATCGCGCCGTCCTTGCCGCGCCAGGCGCGCAGGAACAGCACCCCATCGAGGCTGCCGTCGGCCGCGGCGCGCAGCGAGGCCTGGGCGTCGTGCGCGGCGCGGATGCTGGCGCGCAGGCGCGCGCTCTGGGTCATCAGCACGCCGGTGATGAGCGCGATCAGCAGCGTGGCCGCGGCCGCGGTCCACCGGTAGATCGCGCGGTGCCGGTCGAAACGCGCCATCGCGGCCTGCGCGCCGATGCCGACCACCGCGGCCAGCCCGTAGCGCGGCATGTCGGAGTAGCCGTAGATGCGGGCGGTGTGGTCGAACGGCCCGGTGACGACCACCTCGCCGGCGGCGCCGGGCGCGGCGCGCACCGGCGTGAAGTCGACCCGGTCGCTGATGAACAGGCGTTCGCCGGCACGCGCCACCGACAGGCCGCTGTCGCGGCTCATGAGCACCAGCGCGCCGTGCCCGTCGATGCTCAGGCGGTCGTAGTCGTCGACGAAATACATGGGGTCGATCATGATCAGCACGACGCCGGCGAAATTGCCCTTGCGGTCGTTCAGGCGGCGCGCCACCTGGATCTGCCATTTGTTGGTGGCCGGTTCGATCAGCGGCGTGGAAAACAGCGGCAGGTCGGCGGGACCGGCAGCCAGGGTCTGGAAGTAGGCTTCGCCGGCCACGCTGGGCGGCATGATCGCGTGCACGGTCTCGGTCACCCTGCCGTTGCGGTCGATCAGCGCCAGCGGCAGCGCGAGGCGCGCGGGCAGCACGCTGTCCATCAGGCCGTTGCGGCGGGTGAATGCGGCCAGCGTGAAAAGCCCGCCGCCCGCTTCGTAGGCCAGTTTGAACAGCTGGGTGGCGTGGTCGGTCTGGCGCAGGATGTGGCCGACATGCTCGTCCAGCACGCGCGCCAGCGCCTGGGCGGCGGCGCGCGCTTCGTTGCGCGCCGCATGCCGCTCGACCTCGACCTGATACAGCACCGCCGCCCACATCGCCGCCAGCAGCGACAAGGCAAAAGCCGGCAGCAGCAGCACGCGTGACAGGCGGCGCGCCCGGTGGCGGAACGCGCCGGCTGGCTTGATCAAGCGTCCCCTTGTCAGGCTGGAAATCATCGAGTACATCGCTCGTTCTTGGTACGTACATTCTGCGCGCAAATGTCGGCGTTTTGTACAGGCCGCTAAAAAAAACATGCGGCACGGGCACAGGGTGTCGAATCGTCATTAAAATGGCGGCATGAGCGAACCGATCCTGTCCGTGGCCGCCGCGCGTGCCCTCCATCTCGCCGCCCAAGGCATGTTGCAGCCGCGCCGGCGCAAGGCCGCCAAGGCCGACGTGCTGGACACCATCCGGCGCATGGGCATGCTGCAAATCGATACCATCAGCGTGGTCGCGCGCAGTCCCTACCTGGTGTTGTGGAGCCGGCTCGGCGACTACGATCCGGCGTGGCTGGAGCAGCACCTGGCCGAGGGCCGCCTGTTCGAATACTGGGCGCACGAAGCGTGCTTCCTGCCGATCGAGGATTACGGCCTGTACCGGCACCGCATGATCGACCCGGCCGCGATGGGCTGGAAGTATTCGGAAAGCTGGATGCGCGAGCGCGCGGACGAGGTGGCCGCGGTGCTCGATCACATCCGCAGCAAGGGGCCGGCGCGCTCGTCGGATTTCGAGCGCACCGATGGCCAGTCCGGCGGCTGGTGGGGATGGAAGCCGGAAAAGCGCTCGCTCGAAGCGCTGTTCACCGCCGGCGCGCTGATGATCGCGCGGCGCCACAACTTCCAGCGCGTGTACGACCTGGCCGAGCGCGTGCATCCGGGCTGGGACGACCGCCGGATGCCGGCGATGGACGAGACCCGGCGCCAGTTCGTGCTGCGCGCGGTGAAGGCGCTTGGGGTGTGCAAGGCGGCCTGGATCGCCGACTACCACCGCACCCGGCGCCCGCACCTCGACCCCGAGCAGCTGGTCGCGCGCGGCGAACTGCTGCGCGCCCGCGTGGCCGGCTGGGACCAGCCGGTCTACCTCCATCCCGACCACCGCGAGCTGGCGCAGCGCGCCGCGGCCGGACAGCTGGCGGCCAGCGCGACCAGCATTCTGTCGCCGTTCGACCCGATCGTCTGGGACCGCCGGCGCGCGCTGGAACTGTTCGATTTCGACTACCGCCTCGAGTGCTACACGCCGGCCGCGAAGCGCGTCTTCGGTTACTTCACGCTGCCGATTCTGCGCCGCGGCGCGCTGGTCGGCCGGGTCGACGCCAAGGCCCACCGGCGCGCGCGCGTGTTCGAGCTCAAGTCGCTGGTGCTGGAGCCGGGCGTGCGGCTCAGCGAACGTTTCACGCGCGACCTCGCGGGCGCGCTGCAGCGCTGCGCCGACTGGCACGGCTGCCCCGCGGTGGTGGTCGGCGCGACCCAGCCGGCGAGCTTCGCGCCCCTGCTCCAAGTTGCGCTGGGGAACGATTTGGCCGAGGCCGGCGAGGCGGCTTGACCCGTAAAGTTTGCGCTAGATCAAAGCCGATTTGTCGAGGTTCCTTACACTTGTCTTTTCGGGCTGATGACTAAACAGAAATTCCTCAAGCCTGTTCAAAACTACCACATCCCGCACGGCGAGAAGCTGCGCGCCCACGCGGCCGGGCAGCGCGCCGGCGTGAAATTTCTGAGGAGAACTAATGTTAACAGCGACCTATACCCTGGTGTCACTTTCGGTCGAGCAGGCGAGCGTGCGGGTGAGTCTGCAATCCCTGCAAAAAGTCCTGCAGTCCAATTTCATCCATCTGAATGCGCTGAGCCCGGCGCAGGTCGAGTACGCCTGCGATGCGCTGCGCCACCTGTACGACAGTTTTCACTGGCGAAAGATTGAACAATTCCTCATCCCGGCGGTGCGGCGCGCCACGCGCGAAGCCGACCTGCTGCTGCAAGAACTCGAGGTCCTGAGCCAGCTCGCGGCCGACGCCCTGGGTGCGATCGCCGAGCGCATGGCCGACATCGCGATCGATACCCACGGCCGGGTGCTCGAATTCTGCGGCGCGGTCGATGCCTTCTCCGGCGCGCTGCTCGCGCGCATGGAGCGCGAGGAACGCGAGCTGTTCCCGGTGGCGCGCGCCGTCATCTCGGGCGAGGTCTGGTTCGCGATCGCCAACCAGATGCTGGCGCACGACGCGTACGTACAAGAGAGCCGGCCGCGCGAGCCGATCTTGCTGGGCCACTCGGGCCTGCGCGCGCCGCGCGAGCTGCCACGACGGGAGGGCAAGCCGGCCGCCGCCGCGCACTGAGCGGCAATGCGGCCGCCGGCCGTAGCAAAGCCGACCTTCTCGCGATGAACTTGCTATGATGGCGGTTTTGAATGATCGATCCCACGTCATGTTCGAATTCCTTTTCAAGCGACCGGGCGACAAGCCGGACGAGACGCCTGGCGGTCAGGCCGGGCAGCCGGACCAGGCGGCGCCCGCGGCCGGTGCGCAACGCGCGCTGCAAGCCGAGAAGGTGAAGGAACTGGCCGGCGACGAAGCGGCGGCGGCCGAGTTCGTCCTGCATTCCGAATTTTCCGAGCTGCGCCTGGCCGCGGCGGAGTTCATCCATTCGCCGGCCCAGCTCGAACGGGTGCACGCCGCGATCCGCAACACCGACCGCCGCGTGGCCAAGCTGCTGCAGTCGCGGCTCGACGCGATCCGCCATCACCAGGCCGAACTGCAACGCGGGCAGGCCTGCATCGAGCAGGCGCGCCAGTTGCTGGGCGAAGAAAAACTCACGCCCAACCACGTCGCCGAGCTCGACCGCAAATGGTCGGTCATCGCCGCGCCCGAACTGGTGCAGGAATTCGATGCCGCGCGCGCCGCCTTGTCGCAGCGGCTCGAAACCCAGGTGCTGCTGCAGCGCGCGATGATCGACAGCCTGTCCGAATTGCGCAAGCTCGAAAAGAGCGGCATGCCGGCGGCCGAGCTGGCGGCCCGCCTCGAACAGATGGCGGCGACCCACGCGGCCGCGCTGCTCGCGCCCGAGCACGCCTCGCTGCCGCGCAACCTGATCAATGAATTCGCCACCGTGCATGGACGGGTGTCCGGTTCGCTGGCCGCGCTCGAACTGAGTCAGGCCGCGCTGGCCGCGCGCGAGGCGGCGCTGGCCGAGTGGGAGAGCGCGCCGCCGTCCGAGCTCAGCGCCGATACCGTCCGCAAGGCCTGGCGCCAGCTGGCGGCCGCGCCCGAAGGCGAGGCCGCCGCCGCGCTGCAGCAGCGCTGCGAGGCGCTGCTGGCCACGCTGCCGCCGCCGCTCCAGCCGCTGCGCGAGGAGCGCAGGGCCAAGGAGACGCGCCCCGCCGCGCAAGCCCCCGACCAGCACTTCCTCGACATGCTCGAGGCGATGGAGGCGGCCCTGCAGCAAGGCTCGCTCGGCACCGCGGCCGAACTCGACAAGATGCTCAAGGATGTCAAGGGCATTCGCCTGAGTCCGGCGCAATCGGAGCGCATCGCGCACGCGCGCGGCGAGCTCAAACGCCTGTCGGACTGGGCGCGCTGGGGCGGCAATGTCTCGCGCGAAGAATTGATCAAGGCGGTCGAACAACTGCCGGCGCAAAAACTGGCGATGAGCGAACTGGCCAAGAAAGTCGGCAGCATGCGCGACCGCTGGAAGGCGCTCGACACCCTGTCCGGCGCCGCGCCCAAGAGCCTGTGGGAGCGCTTCGACACGGCCTGCACCGCCGCTTACGCGCCGGCCGCGGCCCACTTCAAGCACCTGGCCGACGAACGCCACATCAATGCCGCCAAGGCCCAGGCGCTGATCGACGAAGCCGCGGCCGAAACCGCCAAGCTGGGCGCGGACGACGGCGTCGACTGGAAGCACATGGCCACCACGGTGCAGCGCCTGCGCCTCGGGTGGAGCCACCTCGGCGCGATCGACCGCAAGGAAAAGAAGCGCCTCGACCAGGAATTCGGCGCCGCGCTCACTATCCTGCAAGGCCCGCTGGAAGAGCAGCGCAAGGGCGAGGTCGCGCAGCGCGAAGCCCTGATCGAACAGGCGCTGGCGCTCAACCCGCAGGACCGCCATGCGCTCGATACCTTGCGCGCGCTGCAGGAGCGCTGGCAGGAGCACGCGCGCGCGCTGCCGCTCGAACGCAAGGCCGAGCAGGCGCTGTGGCAGCGCTTCCGCGCGGCCTGCGACGCGGTGTTCAGCAAGCGCAAGGAGAGCGCGCATGCGGCCGATGCCGAACGGCGCGCGCACCAAACGGCCAAGGAAGCGATCTGCGTCCGGCTCGAGACGGCCGCCGCGGACATCGACGCGGCCGGCGCCGCCAGGCTGCTGCGCGAGGCCGCCAGCGAATGGCATGCGATCGGCGCGGTGCCGCGCGCGAACGAGGCCAAGCTCGAGAAGCGCTATCACGCCGCGATCGCCGGCATCCAGCACACGCTCGACGCGGCCAAGCGCAGCGCCGGCCTGGCGCAGGCCAGCGCGCTGCGCGACAAGCTGCGCCTGTGCCAGGCGCTGGAAGAAGCGGTGGTCGCCACCGACGTGCCGGACAGCGCCGACTGGAACGCGCGCTGGTCCGCCTTGCCCGCGCTGAGCGCCGATTACGAACGCGCGCTGCAGGCCCGCTTCGCTGCGGCGCTGGCCGCGCTTGCGGCGCCCGCCGCCGGCCGCGACGCCTACGCCCGCCTGCTCGAACAGAACCGCCCCATGCTGCAGCAGGAAATCCTGCGGCTGGAAATCGCGGCCGGGGTCGACAGCGGCAGCGAGTTCGCGCGCGAGCGCCTCAAGCTGCAGGTCGAGGTGCTGCAATCGTCGCTCAAATCGGGCCAGAAGCCGGTCACCCAGGCGGCCCAGTTGCTGCAGCTGTGCGCGATGCCGGCGCTGGTCGATGCGCGTACCGCCTCGCGCATCGAACACCTGTTCGCGCGCACCGCCCGGGAGGCCAGATGAATTCCGCCTTGGCGACGGTGCGCGTGCAAACCGCGGACTTCGACCTCAGCACGGAAATCGCCGCCCTGCGCGCCGCGGACCCGCGCGTCGGCGCGGTGGTCAGCTTCGTCGGCACCGTGCGCGACATCAACGCGGGCGCCAGCGTGGCCGAGATGGAGCTCGAACACTATCCCGGCATGACCGAGCAGGCGCTGGAACAGATCGTGGCCGACGCCAAGGCGCGCTGGCCGCTGGCCGCCGCGCTGGTGATCCACCGCGTCGGTCCCTTGAAACCGATGGACCAGATCGTGCTCGTGGCTTGCTCCGCGATGCATCGCGGCGAGGCCTTCGCCGCCTGCGAATTCATCATCGACTACCTGAAGACCGAAGCCCCGTTCTGGAAAAAGGAACAGACGCCGGACGGCGCGCGCTGGGTCGACGCGCGCGCGACCGACGAAGCCGCCATGGCAAAGTGGGCCAAACGATGAGTTGGCTGGCGGTGGGTGTGGGCGCAGCCATCGGTGCCTGGCTGCGCTGGGGACTCGCGCTCTGGCTCGGGCCGGTGCACGGCAAGCTGCAACTGGGGACGCTGGCGGCGAATCTCGGCGGCGGCTACCTGATCGGCCTCGCGCTCGGTTTTTTCGCCAGCTACCCGCAGCTGGCGCCCGAATGGCGGCTGTTCGCCGTCACCGGCTTCCTCGGCGGGCTGACCACGTTTTCCACCTTTTCGGGCGAGTCGATGGTGCTGCTCCAGCGCGGCGATTACGGCTGGGCGCTGGCCCACACGATGCTGCACCTGGCCGGCTCGATCGGCTGCTGCATCGCCGGCTTCGCCAGCTGGCGCGCGCTCGCGGCCTGACGCGCGGCCCGCTCAGCGCGCGGCGAAATGCGCTTCGATGTCTTCCAGCGTCTTGCCCTTCGTCTCGGGCAGGAAGAAGGCCGCCGTGAGGAAGTACACGACGGTGCAGCCGGCCCAGAACAGGAACATCGCATAAAAGCCGTAGTTGCCGACGATCGGCAGGAAGGCGCCGGCGATCAGCGTGCCGACCGCCTGGTTCACCAGCAGCGCGACCCCCATGCCGACCGAGCGTATGCGCGTCGGCATCAGCTCCGACAGCGCCAGCCAGACGCAGACGCCCGGCCCGATCGAAAAGAAGGCGATGAACGCGGCGATGCACAGCGCCGTCAGCAAGCCGTTGTGGCGGCTCGGGATGGGTCCGATGCGCGCGCGGACGATCTCCAGCGGCGCGTTCGCATTCTGCAGGTCGGCGGCATCGGGCGCGAGATGGATCAGGCGCGCGGCGCGGATGCGCTTGGCGTCGTCCAGCAAAGCCTGCGGCGCGTGCGGCAGGGCGGCCCGGGCCAGCGTGGCTTCCGACTCGGCGCTCGGGCTGAAGGCTTCCGCCACCTGCTGCTTGCTGCCGTAGTTGTACAGGATGCTGAGCTGGACCGGGCTATCCTGCCGCGCGCCGGCGAAGGCCGCCTGCGCGAGGTCGATGTCGAGCTGGCCGTCGCGCACCATGGCCGCGACCTCGGACCGCACGTCGGTGCGCTGCGACTCGACGCCGTAAAAAATCGCCGCCAGCGCGCACAGCGACACGATGATGCCGGCGGTGCCGGTCTTCAGCAGGAACACCCGGCCCTTGCGCTCGACCAGCATGATGGCCACGATCGTCATGGCCGAATTGACGATCTTGATCGCGGTGCCGTAGCCGGCGGCGGACACCGGATCCAGCCCCGCCTTTTGCAGGATGGTCGACATGAACTGGAGCAGCGAATTGATACCGGTGGCCTGGTTGCAGCCGAGGATCACGCAGGCCAGGACGAACGGCAGCACATAGCGCCGCTCGGTGAAGATCTCGGCCAGCGCGGCGCCGAACGACTGGTTCGGCTTCGCGCGCTCCTGCGCGAGCGCGGCGTCGATCTCGGCCAGTTCGGCCTCGCATTCGGCGGCCGGACGCATGCGCCTGAGCGCATCGCGGGCGGCGCCGTGATGGCCATGGCGCACCAGCCAGCGCGGCGACTCGGGCACGAAACAGGCGCCCAACAGGAACAGCGCGCCCGGATAGGCCACCGCCAGGAACATGCCGCGCCACGCGTGGTCGGCCGCCGCGGCCACCAGCGGCTGGTCGCTGCCGGCCGCAAGGATCGCCTGCTCCGCGTGGCCGACGTAGTAGCTGCCGACAAACGCCGCCAGCACGATGCCGAGCGTGAGCATGAACTGGAACACGGCGACGCCGCGCCCGCGCAGGGTCGGCGGCAGGCATTCGGCGAGGTACAGCGGCACCACCACCGCGATCACGCCGCCGCTCATGCCCTGCAACAGGCGGCCCGTCATCAACGGCTCGAACGACTGCGACAGGTAGATGATCGCGACGCTGGCCACGAACATCGCGCCGCTGACGATCATCATGCGCTTGCGGCCCCACCAGTCGGCCAGCAGGCCGGCCACCACCGAGCCCAGGATCGAACCGGCCAGCACCGCGGCCACCACCGACGACAACTGCCCCTCGGACAAGCGGATCGAGCGGTTCAGGTAGGACAGGGCAGGGTCGATCACGCCGATGTCGATGCCATACAATAGGCCTCCCAGTCCGGCGACGCTCAACAGGAACTGCTGGTACGCTCGGTCGGATAGGCGGCTGATCATAGAACTCCTTGGGCAGGGTAGAACCAATTGAATACCAGATAGTACCGCAGCCGGTGGCGGCTTGAAAAGGTGGGCGGCCATCCCAATCTTGCCTGCATGTCAAAAAACGATCGGGGAGCACCACCATGCGGCAAGACAAACTGACGACCAAACTGCAGGAAGCGCTGTCGGACGCGCAGAGCCTCGCGGTCGGCAACGACAATCAATACATCGAACCGGTGCACTTGCTGACGGCCCTGTTCAACCAGGACGACGGCGGTGCGCGCTCGCTGCTGCAGCGCGCCGGCGTCAACGTCGGCGGGCTGACCAACGCGCTCAAGAGCGCCCTGGACCGCTTGCCCAAGGTCTCCGGCACCGGCGGCGAGGTGCAGGTCAGCCGCGAACTGATGTCGGTGCTGAACCTGGCCGACAAGGAGGCGCAAAAGCGCGGCGACCAGTTCGTCTCCAGCGAGATGGTGCTGCTGGCCCTGGCCGAAGACAAGTCCGAGGCCGGCAAGCTGGCGCGCGAGAACGGCCTGACCCGCAAGGCGCTCGAGAGCGCGATCCAGGCCGTGCGCGGCGGCGAGAACGTCAACTCGGCCGAGGCCGAAGGCCAGCGCGAGGCGCTCAAAAAATACACGCTCGACCTGACCGAGCGTGCCCGCCTCGGCAAGCTCGATCCGGTGATCGGCCGCGACGACGAGATCCG
>DASRXO010000661.1:0-4080 GCA_035654095.1 Telluria sp. | reverse complement strand
ACGCCGTTGGTCAGCGCGCCGATGTAGCCGGCGCCCAGCGCCTCGATCAGCCCGAGCAGCACGCCGCCGAGCATCGCCCCGGCCAGGTTGCCGATGCCGCCGAACACCGCCGCGGTGAAGGCCTTGAGGCCCGGCAGGAAGCCCATCGAGTGCTGCACGGTCCCGTAGTTCGCCGCCCACATCACGCCGGCCACCGCGGCCAGCGCGGCGCCGATCGCGAAGGTGGCGACGATCACCTTGTTCGAATCGACGCCCATCAGGCCGGCCACCCGCGGGTTCTCGGCAACGGCGCGCATCGCGCGGCCCATCTTGGTTTTTTCCACCAGCACCACCAGGCCGAACATGGCCAGCGCGGCCAGCACCAGCAGCAGCAGCTGGGTCTGCGAAATCACCGCGCCGCCCACCGTGATCGGCTCGGTCGCCAGCAGTTGCGGGAACGGCAGCGGGCTGCGGCCCCAGATCATCATGGCGAAGGTTTGCAGCAGGATCGAGACGCCGATCGCGGTGATCAGCGGCGCCAGCCGCGGCGCATTGCGCAGGCGGCGGTAGGCGATGCGCTCGATGATCACGTTGACGATCATGCAGGCCGGGATCGCGCCGGCGATCGCGATCGCCAGATCGACATAGCCAGGCAGGCCGGGAGCCACGGCGTCGAGCACTTTCAGGATGGTCAGGCCGACCATCGCGCCTATCATCAGCACGTCGCCGTGGGCGAAGTTAATCAGGTTGAGCACGCCGTACACCATGGTGTAGCCCAAGGCGACCAGTGCGTACATACTTCCCAGCACCAGCCCGTTGATAATCTGTTGGATAAATGTATCCATGTCTTTAGCTTGCCTCTTTCATTCCGATCCAACAAAAACGGCACCCGGGAAACCCCGCAGTGCCGCTCTTGGCCTGACGTATTGACTTCTTCAATCCACCTAACAAACGACAAAAATTCCGAGCGTCGCCATGATAGCGAGGATTTGCAAAAACTAACATCGGAAAATTAAAGTTGTTCCGAATAAAATTCCGGCGCCGGTCGCCGCGGTGCGCTCAGGGCGCGCCGATTTTCGCATTCTCCAAACCTTTCGGCAGCGGAAAGGTCACGTGCTCCTCCGCGCCCGCCAGCGCGCGCACGCTGCGCGCGCCCAATTCCTTGAGGCGGTCGATCACCGCCTGGACCAGCACTTCCGGGGCCGAGGCGCCGGCCGTCACGCCGATCCGCAGCCGGCCTGCCAGCCATTGCGGGTCGATCTGGGAGGCGTTGTCGATCATATAGGCCGGGGTGCCCTTCTTTTCGGCCACTTCGCGCAGGCGGTTCGAGTTCGAACTGTTGGGGCTGCCGACGACGATCACCACGTCCACCTGCGGTGCCATGAATTTCACCGCTTCCTGGCGGTTGGTGGTGGCGTAGCAGATGTCGCCCTTCTTCGGCTCGACGATGTGCGGGAAGCGGCGCTTGAGTGCTGCGATGATGTCGGCCGTGTCGTCCACCGACAGCGTGGTTTGCGACACATAGGCGAGCTTGTCGGGATTGCCGACCTGCAGGGCGTCGACGTCGGCCACCGTTTCGACCAGGTGCATGCCTTCTTCGGTCTGGCCCATCGTGCCTTCCACCTCGGGGTGGCCGTCATGGCCGATCATCACGATCTCGCAGTCCTGGCGCCGCATCTTGGCCACCTCGACGTGGACCTTGGTCACCAGCGGGCAGGTGGCGTCGAAGATCTTCAGGCCGCGCGCCTCGGCTTCGGCCCGCACCGCCTTCGACACGCCATGCGCGGAAAACACCAGCGTGTTGCCCGCCGGGACGTCGTCGAGTTCTTCGATGAAGATCGCGCCCTTGCTGCGCAGGTCCTCGACCACGTAGGCGTTGTGCACGATTTCGTGGCGCACATAGATCGGCGCGCCGAACTGCTGCAAGGCGCGCTCGACGATCTCGATCGCGCGGTCGACGCCGGCGCAAAAACCGCGCGGCTGGGCCAAGAGAATTTCATTGTCCATGGATGTCCTTTTACAGCACCGAAATCAGTTTGACTTCAAACTGCAGGGTTTGGCCCGCCAGCGGGTGATTAAAGTCGAAGACGGCCGAGGTGTCCCCGATTTCGCGCAGGACGCCGGCAAACCGCCCGCCGCCGGGCGCCGCGAAATCGACCAGGTCGCCGATCTGGTAGTCGGCGCCGGGCACCGAATTCTCGTCCAGCGTCGCGCGCGACACCGCCTGCACCAGCTCGGCGCTGCGCTCGCCGAAACCTTGCGCCGGCGCCAGCTCGAAAGTCTTGTGGCTGCCTTCGGGCAAACCGAGCAGACAGGCTTCGAGGAAGGGCGCGAGCTGGCCCTGGCCCAGCATCAGGGTGGCGGGATTTCCGGCAAAGGTAGTGACGATATCAGTACCGTCGGCGGTGGCCAGCCGATAATGCAGCGTGAGGTAGGCCGATTCGGTGACGATGGCGGGAACGGCGTTGGACATGGTCTTGATTCAGGCAAGCAAACCGATATTGTAAGCCACCGCGCCCACATCGGCGTGGCTGCGTTATTTACTGCGAAGAAGATGGGCATCCCATGGGCATCAATCACTGGCCGCCACAGCAGCGCCCGCGCGAACGCCTGATCAGCGAAGGCGCGGCCGCCCTGTCCGATCCCGAATTGCTGGCGCTCTTCCTGCGCGTCGGCGTGCAAGGCAAGAATGCAGTCGAACTGGGGCGCGAACTGCTCGAGCACTTCGGCTCGCTCAACGCCCTGTTCGGCGCCAGCCTGGCGCAGTTTTCGGCGGTCCACGGGCTGGGGCCGGCCAAGTTCGCGCAGCTGCAGGCGGTGATGGAGCTGGCCCAGCGCGCCATCGGCGAGCAGTTGCAGGCCGGCCGCACGCTCGGCTCGCCCGAGGCGGTCAAGCAGTACCTGCGCCTGCACCTGAGCCGGCGCAGGCATGAATCCTTCGTGGTGCTGTTCCTCGACGTCAAGAACCGCCTGATCGCCAGCGAGGAAATGTTTCGCGGCACCCTCACCCACACCAGCGTCTACCCGCGCGAAGTGGTCAAGGCCGCGCTCGCCCACAACGCGGCCGGGGTCATGCTGGCGCACAACCATCCGTCCGGGGCGCCCGAGCCCAGCGAGTCCGACCTGGTGCTCACGCGCGCACTGGTGCAGGCGCTGGCGCTGGTCGATGTGCGCATCCTCGACCACTTCGTGGTGGCCGGACCCCAGGTGCATTCCTTCGCCGAACACGGCCAGTTGTGAGGGGCTCAGGCCGGATTCCGCAATTGTAAAATTCATGCGATAATACGAGACACAATTGTTTTTCACAAGTCATTGATTCCGCGATGGTTTTCGCGCTATACTCTCGTTCTTCCAATTGTGGATTTATCTAAGGAGTGCGCTATGGCACGTGTTTGCCAAGTTACTGGGAAGGGACCGATGGTTGGCAACAACGTCTCCCACGCCAACAACAAAACGAAACGTCGTTTCCTGCCGAACCTGCAGAATCGTCGTATCTTCGTAGAATCCGAGAATCGCTGGGTCTCCCTGCGCTTGTCCAACGCCGGTCTGCGCGTCATCGACAAAGTCGGCATCGACGCCGTGCTGGTCGACATGCGCGCCCGCGGCGAAAAAGTTTAATTAGGGAGCTATCATGGCAAAAACTGGCCGCGACAAAATCAAGCTGGAATCGACCGCAGGTACGGGTCACTTTTACACCACCGACAAGAACAAGCGCACGATGCCTGCCAAAATGGAGATCATGAAGTTCGATCCGAAGGCACGCAAGCACGTGATGTACAAGGAAACCAAGATCAAGTAAGCGATCCAGGTTCTTCCAAGAAGCCGCCCACGACAGTGCGCGGTTTTTTTTTGCGCGTCATTCCCGCGAAAGCGGGAATGACGCTGCCTTAAGATTCCCGCTTTCGCGGGAAGTCGTTTCCGAACAGAGGAAACGACGGGTCTGGCATCCGTGACGAATCATTTCTGGTGGATCAGGGCTTGGCGGCGGGCTTGAGGCTGAGCGCCTGCACCTTGGGCTCGCGTTCGGGCGTGAGCGTGAACGCCACGTCCAAGGTGCCCTGCTCGCCCACGATAGGGAAGCTGCCGCGCAACTGGTTCTCG
>DASRXO010000660.1:0-10025 GCA_035654095.1 Telluria sp. | reverse complement strand
GGACGCGGCGTTCAGGCGATGGCCGAGCAAGAGCTGCAGCAGCAGCAGCACGGTGGCGGCCGCCGCGGCAAGTATCCACACCGGCACCACGCGCCACAAGGGTTCGCCCTTGCCGCTGGCGCCCTTCCAGTGCAGCGACAGCTCGGCCTCGTAGGGACCGCGCTGCTGGGCGATCAGCTGCTGCAGGCGCTCGCGCAGCAGTTCGAGCTGGGCGCGCCCGCCGTCGACCACGCGATAACGGCCTTCGAGACCGAGCGCGAGGCAGAGGTACATCAGTTCCAGCGTCTGCACGTTGGCGCGCGCATCCTGGCCGAGCTTTTGCAGGATCAGGAAAAACTTCTCGCCGCCGAAGGCCTCGTTGTGAAAGGCCACCAGCAGGCTGCGGCTGGCCCAGACCCCGCCACCGCCCCACGGCGTCGACGAGATGGTCTCGTCGAGCAAGGTGCAGAGGGCGTAGCGCGCCGCGGCGATCGATTCATGTTCCACCCTGGCCTGCTTGGCGGCAGCCTCGAAGGCCTTGACCGCCACCACCAGTTGCAGGCGCAGCGCCTCGACGTCGGGATGCGACACCATCTGGCGCAGCGGGGTCACCAGGTCGAGCAGCGGATTGGCCGCGCGCACCAGCGGATTGAGGCCGTTGCCGTGCAATTGGGCCGGTCCGGACGGCGGCGCCGGCGCCGGCCGCGGCGTGGTCAAGCGGGTGGCGTCGTCGCCGTCGGCGGGCGCCGCCGGGGCCGCGCTACGCCGCCCGCCAGGCGCCGGCACCAGCACGGTGCGGTCGGGATCCTGCATCGGATTGTTGGGATCACTAGTGCTCACGGTCGCTTCCTTGCTCAGCATGGACGGCGCCGCCGGCGCCTGCCCGAGGTGTTCTTACTCGAGGTCTTCTTACTTGCGAATCGCCCAGAATTCCATCTGCAAGCCGGGGAATTCGTTCGGGATGTGCATCGCAAATCCGGCCGAGCTCAACAGCGGCTTCCAGTAGTCGCTGTTCTTGTCCAGCTCGAAGTAGGTGTAGCCGGCGTGGAAAGGCAGTTGGCGCGGCGCCACCGGCAGAGGACGCAGCAGGATGCCCGGCAATTGCAGGTTGACCAGGTCGCGGATCTTTTCCACCGAGCCGATCTTGACCGTGGCCGGAAAGCCGCTGCGCACCGCCTCCGGCGGCATCTGGGCGCTGACCGCCAGCACGAAGGTGGCGGTCTTGAGCAGCTCCGGATCGGGCACCACGGCGACCCGGATGCCGAACTGGCGCTCTTCGAGTTTGAGCGGCACGGCGTGGGCGTCGATCACCATCGACAGCGCCGCGCGCACGTCGTCGATCACCGGCTGGAAGGTCTCGGCCAGGCGGTCATGGCGGTACACCGGATAGCTGACGGCGCGCTTGTCCGGACGGCTGAAGGTGGCCAGTTCGCCGGCCAGCTGGACCAGCTCGGCGTACAGCGCCTCCGGATGCAGGCCGCTCATTCCGGCCAGGTGGGCGAACAGCGGTTCGCTGCGGTTGAGCATTTGCAGCAGCAGGAAATCGGCGATTTCGGCGGCGCCGGCGGCGCCCGGCTGGCTCAGGCGGCTGGCCAGGGCCTGGCCGCGCTGGCGCAGCAGGCCGACCAGTTCGTCGGCAAACGAGGACAGGCGCGGCGCGGCGCGAAAGTCCAGCGTCGGCGGGCAGTAGGCGGGATCGAGCACGACCCGGTTGTCGGGCCGCCGTTCGATCACGCGCGCCACGCCGAGGCCGGTGTAGGCGTTGGCCACGTCGCCTTCGAGCGCCAGGCGCAGGCGCAATTTACCGATCTGCATCAGCGCGCTGTTGTCGAGCCCGTTGCTGTCGAGCGCCTCGTATTCGGCGGTGCGGTGGCGCGCGAAATTGTCGGGGCCAAGGTCGTCGCTCACTTCGGCGATGCCCATCCGGCGCGCCGGCAGCGCCAGCATGATCAGCACGTCGCGCGCGTCGTCCGGAATGTCGATCGGCTGCGGCAGCTCGTCGTCTTGCGGCAGCTCGAGCGTGGTGCCGTCGGGCAGCACGGCGGTGCAGGACCGCAGCGCCAGCTTGCCGAGGGCGAGCATCGGCTCGTCGATCACCAGCCTCGAAAAACCCCACGCGTAGGCGCGCACGCCGGCCACGCGGGTCTCGAGCACGCTGTGCAGGTAGCGGTCGTGCTGCTGCAAATGCTGGGGCTGCAAGAGCATGCCCTCCGACCATACGACTTTACTATTCCAATACATGTTGCCCCGCGAGATGGAGAAATCGGATCCTTGCCGCCGCCCGGCCTGAAGGCGGCGCTACTGTCGCTTACCGGCGGCTCTGGCGCAGCCGTTCTATCTGCTCTTCGTACGCATCGCCGAAGGTTTCGCCGAACAGGCGCTGAAAATCGTCGTCCGCTTCCAGCGTCATCTGGCCGTACAGCTCGACCAGCCGGTCCCACATCTTGGCCTTGCGATTGGACGCCAGCACCTTGTCCATCACGGTCGGCACCGCCAGGCGCTGCTCGATGATGCCCGGATCGAAGCGCTTGAGCACGCCGGCGAGGGCGGCGCGCATGCCGGCCATGATCGCCAGTTCGTGCGCCTTCAGGTCGTCGAAGGCGTTACCGAAAGCGCGCACCGGCGCCATGTAGCCGGGCATGGTGCCGCTGACCATCTGGGTCAGCGCGCTGTCGGCGTCGGGGAAGAATTTCAGCGGATTGTTGGCGGCGGAGGCGATCATCGTCATGTCGAGCCGGCTTTCGCGCTTGGTCATGGCGCGCGCCAGCAGCACGCTCATGGTGCCGGTGGTCGCTTCGCGCAGCATGGCGCCGACCAGTTCGGCCGCCTCTTCGGGCGTGCGCTTGGTCGGCAGATCGGGCAGGCCGAGACCGCGCATCAGGGCCGCCAGCACGGCCGAATCGCTGACCGCCGCTGCCGCTGGAGGTAGCGACGCCGGCGCGGCGGGCGCCGGCGGCGGCGCGGGTGGGGGGGATGCCGGCCGCACGACCAGGGTTTCCAGCGCGTCGGCGAGCACCGGTGCGGGTGCGGGCGGAGGCGGTGCGGGCGGCGGTGGCGGCGCAGGCGGCGGCGCGGCAACTACCCGGGGCGGCAGGAAATCGGCCAGCGGATCGTAGTCGTCGGGAATCGCCATATTGGACGCCGGTGGCGGCGCCGGCCGCGGCTGCACCGGAAACGGCTGCTGCTCGGGCGCCACGTGGTCGCTCTCGGCGCCGCGCCAGGCCGGGGCGGTGGGCGCCGGCGCCGGCGGCGCGAACGGATCGCGCCCGCCCAGCAGGTCGAGACCGAGCGGATCGAAACCCTGGCCGCCGCCGCGGCCGATGTCGAGAATGCTGGCGCCGGCCAGCGAGTCGTCGGGATGGGCCGGCAGCGCCGCCGGCGCCGGCGCGGCCGGTAGCGGATCGGCCTGCAGCGGCGATGGCGGCAGTGCTTGCTGCGCGTCGGAAGCCAGGCTCACCAGCAGCTGGTAGTCGCCGATGGTCAGGCGGTCGCGGTCGGCCAGCACTTGCTGCTTGCCGGGGCCGATCGGGCGGTCGTTGAGCACACTGGGATTGCTACCGACGTCGAGCAGGTAATACGCGCCGTCGCGGTATTCGATGCGGGCATGGACCCGCGAAATGTATTTGCCCGGATCATCGAGCACGAGCTCGTTGCCGACTGCCCGTCCGATGGCGCCGCCCAACTGGTCGAAGCGGCGCGCCATCGGCATCGGCGGGGCTTCGTTGCGGTACGTTTGAACGCTCAGGGTGACGGGCATCAGGATCCTACCAATTGAAAAACCCCGGTTTTGGACGGGCACAGCGCAAGGCAATTATAACGTTGACAGCAGGTAAATCAAAGCGCTCAACCGGCGCTGGCGAGCTCGGTCAGGAACTTGATCTTGTCCGCTTCGCTGGACAGCTGCTCGGCCAGCAAGCGATAGAATTCGGCACGGTTGCTGGTCTGTTTGGCGGCGCGCTTGACCACCACCTTGGCGATCGGACCGATGTAAGCCACCAGCTTGCGCTCGGCCGCGTCCATCGTTTCCTGGCTCAGCGGCAGCTGGGTCTTGCCCGCCGCCACCTGGCTCAGCTCGCTGGCCCGGCTGGCCGCGCCGCTGCCCGAGGCCAGGCCGCCGGTGCCCGAGGAGAGGGTGGCGATGCCGAGCTTCTTCTTGATCGACTTGACGCTGTCGAGGAACTGGCTGCGCCCCAACTCCGAATTAATGTGCGGCAGCAGCTTGTTGCAGAGGTCGTCGACGTCGTGCGCCTCTTTCGCCGCGTTTTTCAGCAGCAGGCGCGCCATCGGCCCGATCTGCATCGACAGCGCGGTCTGCAGTTCCGGGGCGACGTCGAGCACCCACTGCGGCGCACTGGCCGACAGGCCGCTGCCGTGCCCGGTATGACGCGCGCCGGAACCGCTTTGCTGGGCGGCCGGCTGGGTCGGGCTGGCAGGCTGGGCGGGACGCACCGGCTTCTGGAAGCTGAGGATGGTGCGCTCGTTGTCTTCCTCGGTGATCGGGGCGCCGCCGGTATGCTGCAAATGGGCGGCGGTCAAGGCGTCGAGGAAGGCCAGCGCCGAGGCGAACCGGTCCTCGGCCTTTTTCGCCACCGCCTTCTGCACCACGGCGTCGAAGGCCTTGTGCAGGGCCGGCTGATGCTGACTCGGATTGACCGGGGTCTCATTGATGATCGCGTGCATCACCGTCGAGGCGGGGCCCGTGAAGGGACGCACGCCGGTCAGCATCTGGTACAGCATGATGCCGACCGAGAAAATATCGGCGCGCCCGTCCACCGTCTCGCCGCGGAACTGCTCGGGCGACATGTAGCTCGGGGTGCCGATCACCGCCCCGATCTGGGTCAGCGTCGACGACTCGATCTTGGCGATGCCAAAGTCGGTGATCTTGACCTGGGCGCCGGAGGCGATCAGGATGTTGGCCGGCTTGATGTCGCGATGGACCACGCCGCGCGCATGCGCGTAGTCCAGCGCGCGCAACAGTTGGGTCATGCAGGTGATGCAGGCGGCCAGGTCCATCGGCACGTTCGGCAGCAGGAAGGAATTGAGCGCCGTGCCGTCCACGTACTCCATCGCGATGTAGGTGGTGTTGTCGATCTCGCCGTAGTCGTAGACGGCGACGATGTTCGGGTGCACCAGCCGGCCCGAGGCCTGGGCTTCGTTCTTGAAGCGGGCCACGAGCTCGCTTTCCTGGATGCTGTCGAGCAGCTCGGAGCGTATCGTCTTGAGCGCGACGACGCGGGCGATGTTGGCGTCGTACGCCTTGTACACCACCCCCATCGCCCCGGTGCCGAGCACACCGTCAATCCGGTATTTGCCTATTTGTTCAATCATCGGGACCGCTTCACGGGATTATTCTTCCAGCATTTTCAGGGCGCTGGCCAGGCTGGTGCGCATGCGGCCGAAGGATTGCGCCAGCGCGCTCAGCTCGTCGTTGCCCTTGAGGTCGAATTCCTCGGCCTCGAACTTGCCCATGCTGACCTCGTCGGCCACCGAGGCCAGGCGCGTGATGCGGCGCGTGACGAACAGGTGGACCATCACGTTCAGGGCGATGAAGACCACCACGAACACGCCCAGCAAGGACAGCATGAAGGTGCGGAAAATTCCCTTGGCGCGCGCCAGCGGCACCGCCATCGGCACTGAAATGACCTGCGCGCCGATCACTTCATTGAGCTGCCAGCCGAAGCCATTGTTTGGACCGTAAATATCGACCATGGTTTTCGGCGCCATCGCCGCCGTCGTGTGGCAGGCCAGGCAAGCCGGGTCCTTGATCTGCAGCGGGCGCGCGATGTACAGGCTGCGCCCGGTCGGCGACTCGCGTTCGCCCGAGTATTCGGTCAGGTCCGGCTGCTTGCGCAGCTTCTGCACGATGTCGACTTCCCAGTCGGTCGCCTTGTCGCGCAGATTGGTCGGGTTCAGGGTCGCTTCCTTGTACGAAAAATCGGGATAGGACTTGAGGATGGTGTTCATGTTCTCCACCGCCGAATACGAAGGCACCGACTGCGGGTGGAATTCGTACTTGAGCTGGTTGGCCAGTAGCGGCTGGATCTGCTTGGAGGTGTAGCCGCGCACGCTCTTCGCCGCTTCCAGCAGCAGGCGCGCGTTCTGGATCGTCTCTTCGCGGGCCGAGGCCTTGAGCAGGGAGTCGGCGACGACGCCGGCGGCAAGGAAGCCAACGGCAAAAATCGTCACGAACACCAGGTTGAATTTGGTAGCGATCGAAAACTTCATGGTATCTCCGGGCGAAATGGGACGACGATAAGGGGGTGGATCTCAGTAAAGCTCATTCGGCTTGGACGGTGGCGCCGAGGCCGACGCCGCTGTCGAGGCAGCGCCCGCGGCGGCCGGCGCGGGATGCAGCACCGCCTTCCATTCGCTGTTCTGGCCGAGCGCGGCATCGAGCTTCTTGCGGAACTCGGCATCCTTCAGGCGTACGCCGAAGCGGCCGACGAAATTCTTGCGCACCGCCAGCGGCGCGGCGAGCCAGGCGTCGACATCGGCGAAATCGGCCTCGCGCTCTTTCACCGCCGGCAGCCGCAGCGGCTTGCCGGCCACCGGCGCCGGCAGCAGGCGATCGCGAAACGGCGGCGGCATCTCGCCCACGAAGTCGCGGGCCGGGCGCGGCTGCACCAGCAGGTCCTTGCCGGGCACCACGAAGGCATACTGTTCACTGGCCACCTTGACCGGCGTGCCGGCCTTGTTCTTGTCGTCGACCCTGGCCGCCAGCTGCTCGCCCTCGTCGGCAAACATCTCGTCCTTGCCGGCCTTGCTGTGCAGGATGGTGGCGCCGCTGGCCAGGCTCACCTGCAGGGTCGGCAGCGCGGCGCTGGCACGCTTGGCGGTGGCCGAGCGCAACTTGACCCAGCCGTCGAGCAGCGCGATCTCGTTGGCGCTCTTGTCGTCGGCGGCCAGGTTGACCAGGTAGAGCCGGGTCTGGGGGCCGAGCGCGATGATGCTGTTCGGGCCGGCCTCGATCTGGGCGCCGGCGGCGCCGGTTTCGACGATATCGTCCTTTTGCAGCACGGTGCCGTTGATGGCCTTGAACACGCTGGCGCCGCGGATCACGCGCACCGGTTTGTCGGCCATCGACAAGGTGGCGGGCGTTTGCGCCGGGGCAGCGCCGGCGGCGCAACAGAGGGTGACCGCGATCAGGGACAGGGAGAGCGTTTTCATGTTCATCAGTTGATCTTGACCAGCGCGCCTTCGATGGTGAGGACGGCGCCCGACTTGAACGAGGCCGGCCCGCTCGCCTCGATCGCGATCATCACCGATTTGATGGTGATCTTGGCCGGCTCGATCTTGATGCTGCTGCCGCCCACTTTCAGCTCGATCGACGTATTGGCTTCGATCGCGATGCTCTTGCTCACCGTGACCGCCTGGTCGCCGCTCACCTTCACCGTCTGGTTGCCGGTCACCGATTCGGCGTGGTCGCCGTCGACCTTGACGGTCTGGTTCTTGTCGACCGTGCGCGTCTCGTTGTTCTTGACGTGGACGGTCAGGTCGTTGTCGATATCGGTGGTCTGGTCGTGCTTGACGTGCAGCTTGCGGTCGTTGCCGACGTCGATGCTCTGGTCGTTGCAGATCTCGATGGTCTGGTCGCCCTTGTCCTTCTTTTCGAAGCCGACCTTCAGGCTGTCGTTGTTCTTGACCACCCGCTTCATGTCCTTCTCGGCCTGCACGTAGATCTCTTCGGCGTCCTTCTTGTCCTCGAGGCGGATCTCGTTATAGCCTTCCCCGCCCTTCGAGCTGTTGGTCTTGACCACCGACTTGGTGGCCTCGGCCGGCAGCTCGTAGGGCGGCATGGCGGCGGCATTGTAGACACAGCCGGTGATCAAGGGCCGATCCGGGTCGCCCTCGAGGAAGCTGACCACCACTTCCATGCCGATGCGCGGAATGAACATCGTGCCCCAGCCCTTGCCGGCCCAGTTCTGTGCGACGCGCACCCAGCACGAGCTGTTTTCGTCTTCCTTGCCCAGCCGGTCCCAGTGGAACTGCACCTTGACCCGGCCATATTTGTCGGTCCAGATTTCCTCGCCGGCCTTGCCGACCACCATCGCCGTCTGCGGGCCCTGCACCGAGGGCTTGCGCATCAGCGGCTGCGGACGATAGCTGTGCGCCTTGCCGATGGCGGTGAACTGGCAGTTGAACAGCATGCCGCCGTCGCTGCCGCCCGACCAGAATTCCTCGCCGACGATGTCGTAACTGGCGCCGGTGACCAGGTAGTCGCGGTTCTGGTCGGAGCGCGGATGTTCGGTGAGGCCGAAAATGCCGCCGCAGACCAGGCCGCGGGCGGTGCTGCGCGCGCCGATCTGTTCGCACTGGCCGTGGATCGCTTCCATCCGGGCGCGCGCCAGCGTGGTGCCGGTGGCCGCCACATTGTACAAGCCCGGATAATCGTACTGTTCGTAGGCAGCCTGGGAGAACGCGGCGGCAATCGTCGCCTTGACCCTCAGGCCGCCGCTGCTGCTGGCCGCGGCCTTTTCGAAATCGAAGTCGTTGAGCGCGTAGGCGCTGGCCTGGATCTCGCCGCGCGGCGCCCAGGCCGTGACCGATTCTTCCGAAATTTCGCGCGAGCCCTCGCCGCGGAACTTGACGGCGCTGTAGCCGTCGATCGGGCTGTGGCCGCCGTAGGAGTCGGCCAGCACCATGGTATGGCCGTCGGCGGTGTGGGTGAAGTAAAAGTAGATGCCCTCTTCTTCCAGCAGGCGGCAGACGAAATTGAAATCGCTTTCGCGGTACTGCACACAGTAGCTGCGGGTGGCGCAGGTCGCGCCGACCTTGCTGTCGAAGGCGATCAGGCCGCCGTAGACGCCGTCGCCCCACACCGCCTTGACGATGTCGAGCGCCGTCATCTCCTGGAAGATGCGGCAGTTCGACGAGCGGGTCAGCAGCCACAGCGCCGGATGCAGCACCGCTTCGTAGGTAGAAAAGCCGTCGCGCCAGCCGGTGCTGGCAAAGCGCGTGACCAGGCCGTTGAAGTGGCGCTTGCCGCCTTCGGGCAGGTCGACGCTGATCGTCATGCTCTTGCCGAGCACGTCGGCGATCGCGATGTCGTCCTTGAGCGAGAGCATCTGCACGCGCCATTCGAACAGGCGGCCGAGTTCTTCGCTGCCATGCAATTCCTTGAACAGCAGGACGTCGTCGGCCAGCGCACAATGGACGCTTGCTTCGCGGTTGCTTTGGCTCGCCTTCAAAACCATGGTGGTGTCGTTCCAGGAAAAAGTAAAAAAGCGCGGGCGGTCACGGGATCATGGTCTTGACGGTACCGGGATTGGCGAAACTGATCACCCCGCCCCAGTTGCAGATGCACTTGGAGACATTGTCGAGCGAAGGCATATTGGCCAGCAGCACCGTCGGCGCGCCCGGCACCCAGGGCGCGCTGGTGGCCGGGACGCAGGGCATCGGGGTCAGCACGCCGAGCGCGGCGGCGGTAGCGGCGGCCACCATCGGATTGGCCGGCGAGCTGCACATCCCGAAAGGCATGATGTTGGTCAGCGGGATGTGGTCCATGATGTTGGCCGCCGGCGGTCCTTCGCACAGCACCTTGTTCTTCGGCAGCACCACGAGCGTCGACGGCGCCGCACCGAAGGTGCAGTTCATCATCGCTCCCATGGACACTTGATTTGGCATTCGGTCACCCCAAATCCGCGCGCCTGCACTCGTCACGGATGAAACGTCAAGTATGGATTAAAAAATAACAATACGCAATATTTCAGGCAGGCGCGAACGCCTGCCCTGCCCTCACAGCCGTTTCAGCACCTCGGTCCAATCCGCCTCTTTTACCGCAAGCGTGCTGTCGCTCAAGTTATCGATACCGAACTTGGCCGCCTCCACTGCGCCATACGCTGCCGACGTATGGAAATCGCTCAGGTCGCAGACCCAGGTCGTGACATCCTGCTTGTCGGCCGACTTTGCCAGGGAAATGATCGAATCCCATTTCTTGCCGCCGGTTGCAGACCATTCTCCCTTGGTGGCATTGGCATCGTGCACCTTGCCGTACTGGTTGCTCATGCCGGGCGCCGAGCCTTCCACTCCAAGCAAGATGCAGCCGA
>DASRXO010000659.1:0-7045 GCA_035654095.1 Telluria sp. | reverse complement strand
CAGCACCAGCACCAGCGCGATGAAGGGCGCGGCCAGGAACATCCGGATCGGCACGCCGGCGGCGCCGCGTTCGGCGCTTGCGCTCTCGTAGCTCCAGGCCTTGTCGGTCCAGCAGCGCTCGCCCACGTGCTGCGGGATCTCGCGCCAGAACATGCCGTAGCGGCGCGCCAGCGGCAGCGCCGCCAGCATCGCGGGCGGCGCGATGATCCAGGTGATCGCGGTGGTGAAGAACAGCGCCGGGGTCACGGTGCGGTAGGCGATCGCCGGGGTGAACTGGGTGGCGGCCAGGTAGCCCCACAGCTGCGGCTCGATCGCCATGAACAGCGCGACGAACAGCAGGTACCATCCCCAGGTGCGGGCGCGGCGGAAGTCGGGGTCGCGGCCGATCAGCTGGTAGGCGACCCAGAAGCAGGCCGGGTTGATGAAGTAGCCGAACACCCAGTCCACCAGGAAGTTGGGCGGCACACCCTCGACCAGGTCCGACAGGCCGTAGGCGAAGGGCACGACCACCAGCGCCGGGAAGCCGAACAGCACGATGCAGAGGAAGACCGACAGGTCCTTGAGCGATTCGAAGGTCTGGGCGCCGGGCACCAGCACGATGAAGGAGCCGAGATAGCCGGTCAGGAAGATCAGCACGAAGGTGATCACGCAGGACAGCAGGGCGCGCGTGTTCCAGGTCTGGCGCTGGCGGCCGAAGCCCCAGCGGCCGCCGGGCTTGAAGGTCAGGCCGCCGAACGCGCACAGCATCAGCGCGAAGCCGACCAGGTAACCGAAGCGTCCCCATACCTCGAGCAGGGACAGCGGGATCGTATTGAAGATCTGTTCCAGCCACTTGATGACGGCGTACATAGGCGTCTCCCCGGTTACTGCCGCTAACATACCACGCTTATCAGGGCAGCCATGCGCCATCGCGGTAGACCAGCTGGCGGTCCAGGTAGACCGCCTCGGTGACCGCGAATACATCGACGTGGTAGCGTGCGTCCTTACGCTTGAAGCCGGGCTTCGGATACACGCCGTGCTTGGCGCCGAGCGACAGGTGGATGCCGCACATGCGCTCGTAGGTGCCGATGTCGTCGACCCGGCGCTCGCGGCTGAAGGCGCGGTTCATGCCGAAGCCCAGCTCGCGCAGCCAGACCTCGCCCTCGTCGGCGCGGATGATCGCCAGCAGGCGCTCGAATTCCGGCGTGGCGTCGAGCGCGCCGGTGACGCGGCCTTGTTCGACGATCAGCGTGATCGGCGACGCGGGGCGGTTGACCAGGTAGGCGGTGTCGCCGAACACGTGGATGCGCACGCGGCCGTTGACGGCTTCGAGGTCGCGCGCCTCGGTGAACACCTCGCCGATCGGGAACTGGCCGCCGACGTTGTGCATGCCGCCGTAGTCGCCCACATTCAGCTTGGCCGCCTCGAACGGCGCGGCGAAGTCGAGCACCGCGCCTTCGCCGCTGTGCACCGCGCCCGAGGAGGCGGCGTCGATGCGCGCCTTGAGTGCGCGGCCGACCCCGCGGTAGTAGTCCGGATCGTAGGCCAGCGCCTCGATATAGTGCTCGCCCTGGGCGCCGGGCATGCGCGACAGGTGCACGTGCTCGATCACCTTCAGGCCCAGCTTGAACAATTCGACGCGGATGCGGAAGGCCTCGAGGCGGAAGTTGGTGGACTGGACCAGCACCACCAGGTCGGACGGCGCCATGCGGTCGAAGGCGGCCAGCACCTGCTGCGGCGCGACGCTGTCGAAATCGACGAAGGTGGCGTCCGGCAGGTTGCGGCGGTAGGCCTCGGCCAGCGTGCGCGACAGCGGCGTGCGCGCATCGAACACCACCAGCGCGGCGTGGGCCGGGCCGTGCTCGATGGCGATGGCCAGCACATCGTGCAGATGCGCCGCGGCGGCGTCGAGCGCATGCGCGGGCAAGTCGTCGGGGAAATTCGGGATGCTGATCATGAAAGGCGCGGCATAGCTTGAGCCCGCCATTATACGTGCAGCAACTCCGTATGGGGTCACATCTGACATTCGTACATTTCGCCCGCGAAATGTACGAATGTCAGATGTGACCCCATGTCCTACGGCTGAGCGTTTTGCGGCCAAAAAAACGGCCACGCCATTCGAGAGTTCCCGTTTTTTCGCGCGGTTTCGCTCTGTGGGGTCACGTCTGACATTCGTACATTTCGCCAACGAAATGTACGAATGTCAGACGTGACCCCACGGCGTCTTTCTTGCACGCGAAAATCCTTTCATGGCCCGTATTTCGCGCTTCGTCGGCCTATGGGACGGTACCGTCCAATAAGACTTCTCGCGATTTCCAGTTGCGCTATGATTTGAAGAGCTACAGCGGCCTCCACGTAGGCGGGTCGGGTCGCGTTCATACATATACGGCGGGCGAAATGGCATACCGATGGGACACGCCAACCAGCGTCTGGCTGGAGGACGACAAGAGCGGACAGTTCGAACTGGCGGCCAGCGAAGGCCTCGACCGGATCGACTGGCAAACGCAGGCGCGCGGCCGCTTGCCCGACCTCGCCCACCTGCTCGGCGCCTCGCTGCCCACCGCCTGCACCTGCGCCCCGATCTTCCCCGAAGGGTTCGCGTTCTGCCCGCATTGCGGCCGCACGCTCGACAAGCTGGCCGGCCGCGTCAAGTCGGAACCCGACTGGTGGGGCCCGCGGCACGACCCGTTCCTGCCGCGCCACGTGCCGCACGGCCTGCCCGTGACCGCGCTGCCGCTGGGCGACAGCCTCGAGGAACGCCCGGCCGCGCCTGCCCCCGGCTGCCATGACGTCAGCATGCCCGCGCCGCCCAATGCGCAGTGCGTATTCGCCGCCGCCCACTACGGCTTCCCCGAACCGCGCCTGCTGGCGCTGGCCACGGCCCGCAACGTGCTGCAGTACTGGGATCCGCTCGCGCAGCTGTGGCACGTGATGGCCGCCGACGATCCCGCCGCCGACCTCACCTTCACCGCCGCCGCCCACGCCTGGCTCCCCGCGCTCAACGCGCGCCGCGGCGAAGTGGGCGTGGTGCCGACCGACTGCGGCCTGCGCCGCCTCTGGATCAATCCGATCGCCGACACCTGCCGCACCGACGTCATCTTCGACGCGGCCCTCGCCAGCGCGCCCGGCGCCGTGCGCGGCCACCTCGCCTGCCTGTTCCGCAGCGCAGGCGGCACCCGCCTGTGGAGCGCGCACAGCGACTTCTCCAAGGTCGAACTGTTCGATTGCGGCGGCCCGCCGGACGGCTGGTCGCGCCCGATCGCCTACGACGGCCGCCTGTCCTGGCTGCACCCGCAAGGGCAGATGGTGTGGCGCCCCGGCAGCGCGCCCGAATGGATAACATGGCCGCCAGGCTGGTCCCCGCGCCTCGCCTTCGGCGGTCCGACCCAAAGCCGCGACGGCCGCCTGTGGCACATCGGCCATTCGGCACAGGGCTACTCCTTCCTCGAACTGGGCACCGCGCATCCGCAATCGGAGCCGATCAGCGGCGCGCGCCTCGGCTTCGCCAACCTGCTGTTCCGGCGCGGCCATGCGGTGATCGACGAGCCGTGGGAGCGCGAGCACGTCGAGGATCCGCACGAGGACGACTCGCTGGTGCTGCCCCTGCTGCGCAGCTTTAACAACCACCGCAGCCAGCCCAGCGGCCTGGTGCTGCGCTTCCATCACTACACCGGCAGGGCCGAGGATGCGCTCTCCGGCCGCGTGATCCCGCGCACCACGCTCGAATGGATCGGCAAGCGCAATGTCATCCTCGACGAGATCGTGCGCCTTGCGCGTCCGCTCGAATGCCTACCCTTCGTGTACCAGCGCTGCTTGTGGTTGCACCATCCCGACTGGAACCAGGTGCGCGGCTGGCGGCTGGAAGCACTGTCGTGATCGCCCGTCGCCTCCGGCTCGCCGCGTGCGCCGCACTGCTGTCGGCGAACGCGCCCGCGCTGGCCGTCTCGCAGGTGTTCCTGGTCCAGAACTCGGGCTGGATGGATCCGTTCTATACCGATCCCGCCTCGCCATACAAGCCGCTGATCGCGGAACTGATCCTGGCCGTGACCCGGCCCGGCGACCCGATGCTGCTGGCCTCCTTCAACCAAAGCCTGCCCGGCGCGCCGTCGCCGAAAGCGCTGCTGGCGCTGAAGGTCGATGCCTCCACGCGCGCCAGGGTCGGCGCGGCGTTGGCCGGCCTGTCGACCGCCGCCAAGCCTGGCAGCGCCGCGCTGGCCGACACCGATTTGCGCGAGGCGGTGAGCGCCGCCATCGGCACCGCGCTGGCCGGCAAGCCGGGGCTGGTCTGGCTGTTCACGAACAACCGCAACAGCCCGAACAACGACCAGGCCACCGCGCGCCGCAACCGCGAGTTCTATGCGCTGATCCACCAAGGCGATGCGATCGCCAAGGCGCTTGCCTTCCCGCTGCGGATGCCGGTGCAGGGCACGCACTACCGCGCCAACGGCCTGATGGTCTACGTGTTCGCGATCGGCGAGCAGGGCGCGCGCGAACTCGACCAGTTGCTCGCCGCGGGCCGCATCCAGAAGGTGATCACCGAGCCGCCGGCCCGCCTCAAGCCGCTCGACCGCGACACAGTGCGGCTGGTGCCAAGCCGGGTCGACGATGCGCCCGGCGTGGCCTTTTCGATGGCACCGGGCGACATGCTGCGCGCCGACGTCGACTCCGGCGCCCGCACGCCCGCCGCCAGGATCCAGTGGAAGCTCGAGAACACGATGTACCCCTACACCATCGCCAGCGCCAAAGTGGCCGCGCGCTCGATGCTGGCCAACGAGGACCGCCCGATCAGGCTCGCCGGCGACACGGTCAGCGCGCTCGCACCCGGCGCCAGCATGCCGCTGTCGTCGCTGATGCAGCTGCCGGTTGCGCAGCTGCCTTCCGCGTGGTCGGCGCAGGCGATCGGCGCAGCCGGATCAGCCTACGTGATCCCGGGCCGCATCGAAGTCCAGCTCAGCGGCCAGCGCCTCGAACTGTCGCAGGCCTTCCGCCAGCGCATGGCCGCGCTGTTTCCGGGCGATCCGCTGCCGGACATCTTCACGCCGCCGGCGCAGATCCACGGTTCCACCGCGGTGCTGCCGATCGAAGTGCGCGTGCACTACGGCGTGGCGCCGCTGGTCGCGCTGATCGCCGGCGGCCTGGTGCTGCTGGCCGGCGCGGGCGCCGCGGCGCTGGCCTTCTCGCGCCCGCGCAAGGCCTACCTCACGGTCGAGGACGAGCTGCGCACCGTCCATACGCGCGCCGGCACCATCCAGCCGGTGTTCGACAAGGCGGGCAACAAGGTCGCCCAACTCAAGACCACCTTTTTCGGCCACGAATTGACGGACCTGCGCGAAGGCGCGCAGGTGCGCCTCGGCCGCTGACACTCCAGGAACGACCATGCAAAACAGCCAGGCGCCCGCATCCGCACCCGCCAACACCGATCCCGGCTTCAAGTTGCCCGATGCGGCCAGCGCGCCGCCAGCCGCCAGCGCGACCACCGGCGCGGCCTCGATTGAGGTGGCGCCGGTGGCGGGGGCGCCCGCGTCGGACACCTCGACCCGCGACCTCGCCATCGGCAGCGCGGTGTTCCTGATCCTGCTGGTCATTTACTTCTTCGTGCGGAACGCTTATGTCCATCACCTCGTAGTGCGCCGCGTGGCGCCATCGTCGGCCGGCAGCGCGGGCTGGCTGCTGTTCGTCGGCCTCGGTTTCATCAGCGCCGCCGCGGTGCTGGCGATCATCAACGCCAGCAAATTCCTCACCTTCGCGATCACCGCGCCGCTGGTGGCGGTCGGCGTGGTCGCGCTGCTTGCGGGGCTGCTGGTCGGCCGCCGCTGATTTTCACTCTCCGAAAGAATCGACATGGCAGACTTTCCCAACACCGCGGCGAGCGACAAGAAGGCCGAACTGAAAGTGGACTTGCGGCCCACGCTGTTCATCGGCGCCGGCGGCACCGGCATGGAAGTGATGATGCGGATCCGCCGCCGCATCCTGTCGGCGGTGTGGAACCGCCACCATCCGACGCGGGTCGAATCGATCGCGCAGTTCCCGGTCGCGCGCTTCCTGCACTTCGACCTCGACAACCACGCCATCATCGACGAGGGCAAGTCGCAGCGCACCGACCCGTGGTATGAACTGGTCAAGCTGAGCGACGAGGAGCGCCTGGTCGAGCCGCTCGACCTGCCGCAATACCACGAGTCCGACGATAGCCTCGCGCGCTTTCCGCTGATCGAAAGCTGGATGCCGCTGCGGCCCAAGAAACTGCGCTCGCTCGGCATCGATCCGTCGAAAGGCGCGGGTCAGATCCGGGCGCTGGCGCGGCTGTACCTGTTCGACAAATATCCCAAGCTGCGCGGCCGCATCAAGGGCGCGCTCAATTTTTTGAGCAGTAACGCGGGCAACGAGCGCAAGGAGAACTACCAGCGCCTCGGCCTGCAGGTCGATACCTCCAAGTTCCGCATCGTCGTCATCGCTTCCTGCGCCGGTGGCACGGGCGCCGGCAGCGCGATCGACCTTGGCTGGATCTCGAAGGCGATCGCGCGCCAGGAGGTGTCCGACAACCAGGTCGACCTCGTGATGTTCCTGCCCTCCGGTTACGCCAAGGCCAACAAGGAGCGCACCGAGGCCAATGCCTACGCGACCCTGATGGAACTCGAAACCACGATGCGCGACATGAACGCCCAAGTGCGTTGGATGGACCCCGACAGCGTGGTCGGCAAGGGCGCGCCGTTCGACGATGTCTACTTCGTCGATACCGCCAACCTGGCCAACAAGGCCACGCAGGACATGAAGGACGTCTACCAGATGGTGGCCGACACCTTGTTCGAGGACTTCGCCTCCGCCGATTTCGCCAATCGCAAGCGCTCGGTCGCGGTCAACCAGCAGCAGCACAAGCTCGGCCCCTTCAACCCGCGCGTGCCGGAGCAGCGCTTCGGCGACATGCGGCTGTCGTACTCCAAAGTCTATTCAGCCTTCGGCCAGGCGGTGCTCGACACCCAGCAAAGCCTGCGCGACGACATCCGCGCCTACGAGCTGGCGGCGCTGATGGTCAAGGCCTTCTTCGGCCTGGTGGGAAGCGACGGCGCCG
>DASRXO010000658.1:0-2689 GCA_035654095.1 Telluria sp. | reverse complement strand
AAGTCAAGGACCCGCTGCGTGGCATTTTGTGTTAGCGGAGGCTTCCGACGCTTTCCCTTCGCGAAACCTGCCAAGTCCTCGGCCCTGATCACCCAAGGCGCGCCCGCGCAAGCTTGTCGGCCTTTGATGTCGCCGCGGCGGAGCATACGTAACGCCGTCATGGTGCAGACGCCGATGAGTTTTGCTGCCGCTTCGAGCGTAATTTCGCCGCGCTCCGCCCACTCGCCGTCGCAGAAGACGGCGATGTCGTGGTGATTGCGGAAGCCGCACACGCGCTCTTGCGTCCAGGCATTGCCGTGCCCGGTCTCGACGCCAGTGCGATTGAGCAGGCGCGCGATCTGCCGATCAGGCATCAGCCGCACCAGCTCACGCACGAGTGCGATCGTGTCGTCGGGGATGCGTGGATTGTGCCGGCCGGCCGCATTCAGGCGCTGTTTGACTTGCAGTTGGGTATGGTCGCCGCCTTGCCAGTGCAGGACCGCATGGATGATTGCGCCGTCCCTGCGCACGACGATCTCCGTGAGTGCCGCGCGAAGGATACGCTTGCGCGTTGCGGCGGTTGCAGCGGGATGCAACCAGGCGCGCTCCAGATCAGCACCGAGCGCCACCAATTGCTGGCGCTCCGGCTCACCGAGCGGCGGCGGACAACGCGCAATCAGGGCGGCGATCTCTCCTTCAAGCTTTGCGACAGCCCGCAATGCCTCGTTCCAGCGGCGCTCCAGCTCGCCGGCGACCAGCCGGTTTACCGGGTCGACGGCGTCGTACTGTCGGCGTGCGTGCGCGGCTTCGTAGCGCGCCTGCTGCAGCGACAGCTCCAGCTGGCGCTCGGCCGCGGTCATCGTGCTCGATTGCGCCTTGATCGCTTTGAGTGCGGCTTCGATGCCGAGCGGCTTCAGCACGCGCAGGACCTCGTTACTGATCGCTGCGTCGATGCTCAAGCCGCTGATCGAAATGCAGCGTGCGGCACCGTGGTTCGTACGCGCACCGTAGCAATTGTAGCGGCCGATCTTGCCGCTGTAGTGCACATGGAGCTTGCGGCCGCAGTGGCCGCATCGCAGCAGTCCGGGCAGGAGCAGCTCGCCTTTACGAGCTGCTCCGCGAGCGAGTGCGCTGCTCATGCCGGTCGCATTGTTGGCGATTACCTCGAGGTTGCGCTCGAACTCGTCCCAGGTGATGTAGGCCGTGTGGTGATCCTTGATCAAGACATCCCATTCCGCCATGGGCTTTTGCACACCACGCCGGATATGCTTGCGTCCACCTTTGACACTCACACGGCTCGTCGTGCGCCCGAACGCGTAGGCACCTGCATAGATCGGATTGGTCAGGATGTTGTGCACGATATTGTAGGCCGGCAGTCGCCACACGACGCCGTGCGCCTCGCCTTGGCGCGACTTGACCGGCAGCTCGATGCCCTCCTGTCTCAACCAGATGTGCACCTGTCTTGCACTTTGCAGCTCGGCGAACTTGGTGAAGACCAGCTGCAGGGCGTCCTGCACGCGTTTGTCCGGATTCTTCTCTATGCGATCGCGACCGATCTTCACATAGCCGGCGGCGACACCGAGGACCAGCGCGCCGCGGCGCGCCTTCTGCTTCAGCGCTTCCTGCGAGCGCTGGCGGAACATCGAGAGTTCAAGCTCGCTCATCGTGCCCTTCATGCCAAGCAGCAGCCGATCGTTGGGATGGCGAGGATCGTAGATTCCGTCCTCGTCGACGATGAGCGTGCCGACCAATCCACAGAACTCGATCAGCGTATGCCAGTCGCGGCCATTGCGGGCAAGACGCGACGCCTCGATCGCGAGCACAGCGCCGACACGGCCGTCGCAGATCGTTGCAAGCAGCCGCTCGAAGCCGGGACGCGCGATGCCGCCGCCAGACCGGCCGAGGTCGTCGTCGATGACTTCGACGTTGCTCCAGCCAAGCTGCTTGGCGCGATCGACGAGACCGTATTGGCGCCGTCGGCTCTCATGATTATGCGCGAGCTGGTCTGCTGTCGATTGCCGGACGTAGACGCAGGCGTTGCGGGCGAGATGCTCAGTCGTGATCTTGGTCATCACCGTTCCCCCCGATTGCCGCCTTTGCCAGCGCCGCCGCGATCTCGCGCAGCAGCACCTCGATGACCATCGCGAGCTCGCTCTTTTGAGCTGCACGCAGTTCGACGCACGGTCGCTCGGCCTCGAACAGACTTGGCTGGAGATTCTCGGATCGGTGCGTCATTCTCTGGTCGCTCCGTTTTTGATTCGGACGCCAGAAAGCCTAGAAGCGCATCGACCTCGTTGCGGAGGGAGCAAAGAACATCCAGGGGAAAATGCGGCTCAACGCTGATCTCGAATCCGGACGCAGCCTCGTCAGTCATCCACGCCGGAAGGCAGGCAAAGGTGCCGTCAAGTTGGTGCACAACGAGAAACGCGGCGCCGCCTCGCTGAAGCCGCCGCCTAACGCGCACGATCTCGCCAAAGCGGGGGTGAAATCGATAAGTGATGCGTGCTTCAGCCTGTTGTTCGCGGGCAGTATGTCGCCCTTCCGAGCAAAACTTGGATCAAACGCACATCGGTTTTCTCTTCGAGCAGGTGGGTGGCAAAGCTGTGGCGCAATGTGTGAGGCGTCACTCGCTTCTTGATCGCCGCCCTATCGGCAGCGGCATGAACGGCGCGATTGAATTGCCGCGTCGTCAGCGGCAGCAGCGGATCAC
>DASRXO010000657.1:0-5672 GCA_035654095.1 Telluria sp. | reverse complement strand
TCCCCCACGACCCGCGCGCGCAGCTCCCGGGCGTCGACGCGGATCGCGTCGCTGGAGCGGTCGTGCGCATCGGCGTCGGTCTCGTCGGAGGCCTTCACGACGGTGCCGATGCCGCCGTTCCAGAGCAGGTCGACCGGCGCGCGTAGGACCGCGCGGATCAGGTCGGTCGGGGCCGCGCGCTCCTCGTCGGTGCCGAGCGCCTCGCGCGCCTGTGCCGAGAGCGGGATCGACTTCGCGCTGCGCGACCACACGCCCCCGCCCTCGGAGATCAGCTCGCGGTCGTAGTCGTCCCACGACGAGCGCGGCAGCGCGAACATGCGCTCGCGTTCGGCGAACGAGGTCACCACGTCCGGCGTCGGGTCGAGGAAGATATGGCGGTGGTCGAACGCGGCCAGCACCTTCAGCTGGCGCGACAGCAGCACGCCGTTGCCGAACACGTCGCCCGACATGTCGCCCACGCCGACCATGGTGATCGGGGTGGTGTTCATGTCGTGGCCCATCTCGTAGAAGTGGCGCTTGACCGCTTCGAACGCGCCCTTGGCGGTGATGCCCATCTTCTTGTGGTCGTAGCCGTTCGAGCCGCCCGAGGCGAAGGCGTCGCCCAGCCAGAAGCCGCGCTTGACGGCGATGCTGTTGGCGATGTCGGAGAAGGTCGCGGTGCCCTTGTCGGCGGCCACCACGAGGTAAGGATCGTCCTGATCGTAGCGCACCGTGTCGGCAGGGGGCACGATGGCGCCGCGCACGCGGTTGTCGGTCACTTCCAGCAGGCTGGCGATGAACAGCCGGTAGACCGCCTCGCCTTCGGCGGCGATGGTTTCGCGCACCGCGTCCTTCGGCATCTGCTTGCACACGAAGCCGCCCTTGGAACCGGCCGGCACGATCACCGCGTTCTTGACCATCTGGGCCTTCACCAGGCCGAGCACCTCGGTGCGATAGTCTTCCATGCGGTCCGACCAGCGCAGGCCGCCGCGCGCGACCGGGCCGCCGCGCAGGTGCAGGCCTTCGAAGCGGCGCGAGAACACGAAGATCTCGCGGAACGGACGCGGCTCCGGCACCAGCGCCAGGCTGCTGGTGTCGAACTTGAAGATGATCTTGTCGCCCTGCTGCTGGTTCTGGAAGTAGTTGGTGCGCACGGTGGCCAGCACCAGGTCGGCCAGCGCCGCCAGGATTTCTTCGGTGTCGGCGTGGTTGACCGAGGCCAGGCTGGCCTTGACGGTGGCGACCATCCCGCTACCGGCCGCGTGCTCGGTGCCAGACAGGCTGGGATCGAAGCGCAGCAGGAAGCCGTTGACCAGTTCCTTGACCAGCGCCGGCTGCTTGCGCAGCGTGTCGGCCATGTAGCGCACCGAGAATTTGCTGCCGGTCTGGCGCCAGTAGCTGATGTAGGCGCGGATCAGCTGCACCTCGCGCATGCGCAGGCCGCCTTCGATCACCAGCCCGTTCAGGCGGCCGTCTTCGGCGTCGTTGTTGAACAGCGATGCGAACAGCTCTTCGGCCACCGGCACCACGTTCGGCTTGGCCAGCTTGACCGCGCTGTCGGCGTCGACCGCGAGGCTGGTCACGTAGTGGCGGCTGCCGTCGGCGACGGTGACCGAGAAGGTCTGTTCGCGGTCGATCGCGACGCCGGCGTTGTGCAGCGCCGGCAGGATGCGCGACAGCGAGGGCACGCGGTCGGCCGAGTACAGGCGGATCGAGGCGCCGCCGTCGTCCTCGGTTTCGACGCGCACCGACACGTGGCCCGGCGCGCCATTTTCCAGCAGCGCGCCGAGGTCGCGGAAGGCGACCGCCGGCGCGGTGGCGGCGACGTAGTTGACCGGCAGCGTGGAGCACAGCTTGCGCAGCGCGCTGCGGGTCGGCACGTCGAACACATTGTCGGTCAGGGCCGCGAACTTGTCGTGCCAGCCGTCGAGCACCGACAGCAGCGGTTGCTGGATGTCGGTTTCGAGGTCGAGCGGATTGCGCGCCGCGTGGGCGATCAGGTAGACGCGCGCCAGCGGGCCGTCGGCCACCAGGGTCTGCGAGCCGACCGAGGTCGCGCCCGAGCTTTGCCTGAGCGCGTGCGCCAGGCTGGAGGCGACGCTGGCGCTGTAACGCTCGCGCGGCAGGTAGACCAGCACATTGAGGTGGCGGCCGTAGACGTCGCGCCGCGCGAACACCCTGGCGCGCGGCTGCTTGTACAGCGAGACCACCGAGCTGCACACCTGCGCCAGCCACTCGGGCTGGGCTTCGAGCGCTTCGGTGCGCGGCAGCGATTCGAGGATCTCGAGGAATTTCTCGGCGCGGAAGCCCTCCTGGCGCACCCCGGCCAGGCTCAGGACCTTGGCCACGCGGCCGCGCGCGAACGGCAGGCGCGCCAGCGGGGTGGCGGTGGCGGCGCGCGTGAACAGGCCGACGAAGCAGTGCTCGCCGAGGATGTTCCCCTGGGCGTCGGTGTGACGCACGCCGATGAAGTCGAGCGGCTGGTCGCGGTGCAGCGTGCCTTCGACGTCGGCCTTGACGATCGACAGGGTCTCGGCGCGTTTCGACAAGGTGTCGAAGTCGCCGGGGATGTTGGCCAGGCAGGTGCCGTAGACCGGGTGCGAGGTATCCTGCAGCACGCCGATGCGGCTCGGGATGTCGCGTTCGAGTTCGCGCACGCCCGGCTTGACCACGTAGTAGGCATAGCCGAACGGTTCGAAGCCTTCGTTCTTGGCCCATTCCAGGAAAGCCGCTACCTCTTGCCCATCGGCGCCATGGGTGGCTGCCGAGGCGGCGACCGCGGTCAGGCGGTCGGCCATCGCGACCGAGTCGCGGCGCACCACGGCGGCGTCGCGCGCGACCATCTGCAGCCGGGCGACCAGCGCGGCCAGTTCATCGGCGGGCAGGTCTTCGGTCAGCAGGCACAGCACGTACGATTCGAGCGGCGCGCCGGCCTCGCCGACCGCGCCGGCGACGCCGTTCGGGTCGCGCCGCACGGCCAGCACCGCGTTCATCACGCCGTTGACGGCCACGCGCTGCTTGCGCATCGCCATCACGATCGAATCGACCAGATAGGGCATGTCGTCGTTGAGGATCAGCAGCGCGGTGGCCATGCCGCCGCGGCCGTCGGAGTAGCGCAGCTGGGCGATCTGGCAGCCTTCGGCGCCGCGCCTGGCGGCCTGCGCGAAACCATCCCACAAGACCGGCGCCAAGCTGTCGGGCGAGATCCCCGCGAGGTCTTCCTCGTCGAGGGACGCAAGCCAGGCGCTGATCAAGGTCGCGATCTGGCTGCCGCCGTCGGCGGGCTTGTTCGCGTTCACCAGCTCGAGTGTCTGTGTACGCAAATCCTGTGGCATCTGTTTCATGTGCATCTCCAATGGTATTGTGTGTCTATCGCCGCCGCCAGCTTGTGGCCGGGCCGCTGCGATTGTCGGCTTGCCCCCCGTGTGTGGAAGCGCACCGCCCGGTATTAGACCAGTTAAACGCGGCGTAATCAAACCGCCGTCACCGCTCCTTATAAATCGTATAACCCCGGCAGACCGAGGATGCGCGTCAGTTCTTCGAGCGCGGCGGCGCATTCGAGCGCCAATTGCGGATCGGCCAGGTCGTTCGGCTCGAGACGGTCGCGATAATATCGTTCGACCCAGCCCACCAGCGTGGCGTACAGCGCTTCGGTCATGATCACGCCCTGGTGCATCGCCTTCGCCTCGGCCTCGGTCAGCGCCACGCGCAGGCGCAGGCAGGCAGGTCCGCCGCCGTTGCGCATGCTCTGGCGCAGGTCGAAGTGAATCAGCTCGTCGACCGGGCCGCCGCTCGCGACCAGCTGCTCGAGGTAGCGTGCGACGGCCCGGTTCTCCTGGCATTCGTGCGGGATCACCAGCGCCATCTTGCCGTCGTCCTTGGTCAGCAACTGGCTGTTGAACAGGTAGCTGGCCACCGCATCGGCCACCGACACCATATGGGTATCGACCCGGATCGGCGCAAGGTCGGCGCCGGCGCCGGCCAGCGCATGGCGCAGCTGGTCGAGCACTCCCGCTTCGTCGGCGAAGGCCTGCTCGTGATAGAACAGCGCGTTGCCGTTGCCGACCGCGATCACGTCGTTGTGGAACACGCCCTGGTCGATCACGTCCGGGTTCTGCGAAGCGAACACGGTGCGGCCGGCGTCCAGGCCATGCAGGCGCGCGATGGCCTGCGAGGCTTCGAGCGTCTGGCGCGCGGGGTATTTTTTGGGCGCCGGCGCGGAGGGGTCGAACTCGACGCGGCCATAGACGAAGAACTCGACGCCCTTGGCGCCGTGGGTGGCCGACAGCCGCGTGTGATTGGCCGCGCCTTCGTCGCCGAATGCGGGCGTGGACGGCAGCGCGGCGTGCACCGCGAAGTGTTTTTCATCGGCGAACAGCGCGCGCAGCGTGCGCGTGGACTGCGCGTGCTCGTCGGCGCGGTGCAGCTTGTTGTTCAGGTTCGCGGCGGTGAAGTGGGCGCGGCCGTCGGCCGTGTCGGCCGAGGGGCTGACGGTGGCGGCGTTGGCGGTCCACATCGGCGAGGCGGAGTAGGCGCAAGCCAGGATCACCGGCGCTTCGCGGTAGGCGCGCGCGAGCACCTCGGCGTCGCTGCCGCCGAAGCCGATGCTGCGCAGCAGGCGGAAGTTGGGACGCATTTGCGGCGGCAGCAGGGCCTGGGCGAAGCCGCGCGCGGCCAGGGCGCGCATCTTGGCCAGGCCCTGCAGCGCGGCCTGGCGCGGGTTCGAGGCGCTCTTCACGTTGCTGAACGAGGCCACGTTGCCGAACGAGAGGCCGGCGTAGTTGTGCGAGGGGCCGACCAGGCCGTCGAAGTTGTATTCGCGTGCGGTTTGCATTCTTATCTGATCCGTTTTTATGAGGCGCTGACTTCGGTCCGCTTTTAATTGGGGTCAGAGTAATTTTTCGCAAAGGGCGCGCGAAAAAAAAACTCTGACCCCAATTAAAAGCTGAGTCCCGGGGAGAGCTTCGCGGGCAGCTCGAGGTCGGCGGTTTCGATCGAGGCGACCGGGTAGGCGCAGTAGTCGGCCGCGTAGTAGGCGCTCGGCCGGTGGTTGCCGGACTTGCCGACGCCGCCGAACGGCGCCGAGCTGGCCGCGCCGGTGGTCGGGCGGTTCCAGTTGACGATGCCGGCGCGCGCCCGCACGCTGAAGCGCTTCCACAAGGCCTCGTCGTTCGACAGCAGCGCGGAGGCCAGGCCGAATTCGGTGGCGTTGGCGACCTTCAGCGCGGTGTCGAAATCGGCCACGCGGATCACTTGCAGCAGCGGGCCGAACCACTCTTCGTCGGGGATGCCTTTGGCCTCGGTCACGTCGACGATGCCGGCCGTGACGAAGCCTGCGTTCGGGTCGAGCTGCTGCATTTGCAGCAGCGTCTTGCCGCCCTTGGCGACCATCTCGGCCTGCGCCTGCACCAGCCGCGCGGCGACCGCGCTCGAGACCACCGGTCCCATGAAGGGCTGCGGCTCGGCGTTCGACGCGCCCACGCGCAGCCTG
Organism: Telluria sp.; assembly: GCA_035654095.1. Classification (GTDB taxonomy): domain Bacteria; phylum Pseudomonadota; class Gammaproteobacteria; order Burkholderiales; family Burkholderiaceae_D; genus Telluria_A. Next base: position 202 of record DASRXO010000657.1, on the reverse strand, counting down.
GAAGCCACCTCCACCAAGCGCTTGACGAAGGCGGCGCCGGCCGGCGAGTCCTGCACGATCAGGCGGCGCGCGCAGGTGCAGCGCTGGCCGGCCGAGATGAAGGCCGACGAAATCGCCATGAACACGGCGGCGTCGATATCTTTCACGTCCCACACCACCAGCGGATTGTTCCCGCCCATTTCCAGCGCCAGCATCTTGCCCG
>DASRXO010000656.1:0-2410 GCA_035654095.1 Telluria sp. | reverse complement strand
TCACGATACTGCGCCAAGTCGGTACGAATACCGCCGGACAGATTCTTGATGACTTTGGTTTGAGCAGCGCCACCGACGCGCGACACCGAGATACCGGCGTTGATCGCAGGACGGATGCCCGCGTTGAACAGCGAGGTCTCGAGGAAGATCTGGCCGTCGGTAATCGAAATCACGTTGGTCGGCACGAAAGCGGACACGTCGCCGGCCTGGGTTTCGATGATCGGCAATGCGGTTAGCGAACCGGTCTTGCCTTTGACTTCGCCGTTGGTGAACTTCTCGACATAGTCGGGGTTCACGCGGGCAGCGCGCTCGAGCAGGCGACTGTGCAGGTAGAACACGTCGCCAGGGTACGCTTCGCGGCCCGGCGGACGGCGCAGCAGCAGCGAGATCTGGCGGTAGGCGACTGCCTGCTTCGACAAGTCGTCATACACGATCAGTGCGTCTTCGCCGCGGTCACGGAAGTATTCGCCCATGGCGCAACCGGAGTAGGGGGAGATGTACTGCATCGCGGCCGATTCGGACGCCGAGGCGGCCACCACGATCGTGTATTCCATCGCGCCGTGCGTTTCGAGCGAGCGCACGATGTTCTTGATCGACGACGCTTTCTGGCCGATCGCGACGTAGATGCAGGTCATGTTCTGACCCTTTTGATTGATGATCGCGTCGATCGCCACGGCCGACATGCCGGTTTGGCGGTCGCCGATGATCAGCTCGCGCTGACCGCGGCCGATCGGCACCATCGAGTCGATCGACTTCAGGCCGGTCTGCATCGGCTGCGACACGGACTGGCGGGCGATCACGCCCGGTGCGATCTTTTCGATCGGGGCCGACAGCTTGGCGTTGACCGGACCCTTGCCGTCGATCGGCTGGCCCAGCGCGTTGACCACGCGGCCGCGCAGTTCCGGACCGATCGGCACTTCCAGGATGCGGCCGGTGGTCTTGACCGTGTCGCCTTCCGAGATGTGCTCGTAGGAACCGAGAATCACGGAACCGACCGAGTCGCGCTCGAGGTTCATCGCGAGGCCGAAGGTGTTGCCTGGGAATTCCAGCATCTCGCCCTGCATCACGTCCGACAGACCATGGATGCGGCAGATACCGTCGGCGACGGAGATAACCGTGCCTTGATTGCGAACTTCAGCGGAACCTTCGAGACCTTGGATCCGGCTCTTGATCAACTCGCTGATTTCAGATGGGTTAAGTTGCATGCTAACTCCTAATAGTTTCTTGATGCGTAGGGCAAGGGCGGGGACCGCCGGCGCGCCGTGCGAATTCGATTACGACGCGAGCGCAACGTTCATCTGTTGCAGCCTGGCGCGTACCGAGGTATCGAGCACTTCATCGCCAACGACCACGCGCACACCACCGATCAGCGAAGGATCCACTGTCACCGTTGGGTTCAGCTTGCGGCCAAATTTCTTTTCCAGCGTCTTGACCAGGTCGGACACCTGGGCAGCGGACAGGTCGAACGCGCTGACGATGACGGCATCGGCGGCGCCTTCCTGTGCATTCTTGAGCACAGCGAACTGGGCGCCGATTTCCGGCAGCAGGGCGACGCGGCCGTTTTCGATCAGCATGGCGATGAAGTTTTTGGCTTCAGCAGTCAGCGGCGACTTGACCAGCGACGCAAACGCGTCGGCGACCTGCGCCTCCGTAACGTTCGGGTTGCGGGCGAAAGCGAGCATGTCCGGGTTGGCGCCGATCTGGGCCAGTTCCGACGTGATGTTCGACCAGGCCGCCATGTCGCCGGTTTGGGCGACACGGAACAGCGCTTCGGCGTAGGGACGGGCGACGGTTGCGAGTTCAGCCATGATTACAGCTCGACTGCCAGTTGCGACAGCAGGTCGGCGTGGGCCGCGGCGTTCACTTCGCGCTTGAGGATCTGCTCGGCGCCTTTGACGGCCAGGCCGGCGACTTGCGCACGCAATGCTTCGCGCGCCTTGGTCACTTGCTGTTCGGCGTCGGCCTTGGCTTGCGCGACGATGCGGTTCGCTTCGGCTTGGGCATTGGCCTTGATTTCGTCGGCGATCATCTGGGCACGCTTTTCGGCGTCGGCGATGCGTTTCTGGCCTTCGTCGCGGGCGCCGGCCAGCTCAGCCTGGACGCGCTTTTCGGCGGCGGCCATGGCCAGTTTGCCCTGGTCGGCGGCAGCCAGACCTTCGGCGATTTTTTTAGCGCGTGCATCGAGTGCGCCCATCACCGGCGGCCACACGAATTTCGCGATGACGTAAGCCAGGATGAAAAACACAATGTACTGCACGAACATCGTTGCGTTTAAGTTCACAGCAATTTCCTTCTCAGAATGACATATGCCGGGCCGGCAAAACTGCGAGCCCGGCTATTGAGAATCGGCGATTAGCCAGGGAATGGGTTGGCGAACGCGAACATCATCGCGATACCAACACCGATCAGG
>DASRXO010000655.1:0-2624 GCA_035654095.1 Telluria sp. | reverse complement strand
GGCTGAAACTTAATCGGCTGAGGACGCCTCCAAGCTCAGGCTGTCAATGGGAGCGAGGCGATGGAGACGGTGGAACGCGATTTTATTGGCCAGGATGAGCTCGACAAGGTGTTCGATGTCGTGATCGAAGTCACGCTCATGCCGCTGCCGGGCCTGCCAATGTCGGGCGCGGAAACGCAACTGAAAAGAATGGCCGGCATCCTGGTCTCCTACGGCCTGCACGGGCTCGTCATCGCCGGGGCGCTGACCGCCCTGGCCAAGGCCACGCAATCGGCGCCGCTGCTGTCGACCGCGATGGCCATCGCGATCTTGTTGAGTATCGTCGGCGCCGGCATCTGGAGCACCGAGATCATGGCGGCGGTCATCGTGCGCCGGCGCGGCGCGCGCAGTCCGTATGCGCCCTTCCTGAAACACGTCGCCAACTCCTTCACCTTCGACATGCGCTTCGTGAACCTGCTGATGCTGTGCGACCTGAATGCGGTGCGCTACGTACTCAGCTACTACAAGTTCGAACGCGCGACCTACGAGCGGCGCGTCAATTCGCTGGCCGGTTCGATCGAACGGATCGGTATCTTTCCCGCGCTCGCCGTCCTCGCGGTCCTGGCGGCGCACCTGATGAAGGCGCCGGGTCCGGGGCTGTGGCTGCTCGGCCTGGTGCCGGCGATATGCGTGTTGCATGTCATGAACCTGCGGGTCCTCGGCATGCTGGAAAAGAAGGACCGCGTGATCGCCATGCTCGAATTCGTGGTCCAGTCACGCGGCTGACGCCAGCGCCGGCTTCGGCTTCATTAGGCCGGTGGCGAGCGCGGTGCCGGCCAGGATGATCGCGCAGCCGATCGCCATGCCGCGGCTGAATACGAACGCCTGCCACCCGACGCCAGGATCATTTACGTCACGCCCTCGCACCAGTTCCCGCTGGGCAGCGTGATGTCGATGCGGCGCCGCAGCGCCTTGCTGGAGTTCGCCGAGCGTCACCAGGCGGTGATCCTCGAAGACGACTACGACGGCGAATTCCGCTTCGGCGAGCGCCCGCTCGACGCCTTGCAGACCCTGGACCGCAGCGAGTCGGTGTTCTACCTCGGGACCTTTTCGAAGAGCCTGTTCCCGGCGCTGCGGCTGGGCTTCGTGGCGGCGCCGGGCTGGGCGCGCGCGGCGCTGGCGGCGGCCAAGCAGTGCGCCGACTGGCATTGCCCGCTGCCGCTGCAAGACACGCTGGCCGCCTTCATCGCCGAAGGCCACCTGGCGCGCTGGTGGCCGCGGCGCAGGCGGAAGGCGTGGCCATCTATCCGCTGCAGCCTTACTACGCGGCCGGGCGCGGCAAGCCGGGCCTGGTGTTCGGCTACGGCGCGATCGGCGAGGCAGGCATCGCCGAAGGGCTGACCCGGCTGGCGCGCCTGGCCCGCGCCTAGCGCACGACTACTGCGCGCCGAAGCGGTCGCCGCTCTTCATGCGCATCGCGGCCAGCTTGGCCGAATACAGGTCGCGCGCGTCGCGCGTGGTGCTGGTGTCGATCGCCAGCACCACCTGTTCGCGCGCCTGGTTGGTTTCGCCCAGCCGCAGCATCGCCACCGCCAGCCAGAAGTGGAACTCGTGGTAGTAGGGCGCGCGCCGGACCTCGCGCGAGAACAGCGCCTTGGCGGCCTTGTAATCGCCGGCCCGCATCGCCGTTATGCCGAGGTTGAAGAAGTGGAAGGGCGGGAACGGCTCGATGCTGCTCACATGCCGTTCGAGCTGCTTCGATTCCTCCGTTTTGCCGAGCGCCTCCAGCACCGGCACCAGGTTGCGCATCACGACGATGTTCTCGGGCTCGCGCACGAGCGCCGCGCGGTACACGCGCTCGGCCTGGGCCATGTCGCCGTGCTTGTGGTAGATGACGCCCAGCGTGTTGTAGCCCATGACCAGGCTCCGATCCTGCAGCACCGCGGCGCGCGCCCACCAGTAGGCGTCGTCCATGCGGTTGTTGGCCAGCGCCTCGGCGGCCCGGTTGTTGAGGTACATGGCGACGATCGCGCCTTCCTCCAGCGGGTAGCTGCGGTAGCCGGCGGTGTCCTCGGGCGGCAGGAAGTCGATGGTGATCATGTTGCGGCCCGACTCATTGCCGCGCGAGGTGTCGGTCGCGCGCTTGCCGAAGGTGAGATTGACGTGGGTGCTGGCGAAGTAGATGTCGCCATGGCGGCTCCAGTTCTCCTCGACCAGCACGCTCTGGAATTCGACCACCATATCGAGTTCGCGCGCGAAGGCCGCGGTCATGATCACCAGCGACAGGCAGTTGCCGGCGTGCGCGGCGAAGGTCTGGGCCGCGTTGCGCGTCGCGCTGGTGTCGTACTCGAGTTTCAGCTCGCCCTTCTTGTACAGGGCATCGACCAGCCCGCGTTCGGCGCCCTTGGTGCGCAGCTCGCGCGCGAAGGCGGGGCTGTGCAGGTACGCCCGCATCTCGGGGCTGAGCGTGAACAGGTCGGCCGCGCCGACCGTTTCGCTGGCCGGGCCGAAGGCGCCGTCGGCAAACAGCGGCGCGGTCGGCGGTGGCGGGGGAAGCCCCACGCTGGCGCAACCGGCCAGTAATAGGGAATACAACAGGGAGCACAGCGTCGCCCAGGTTTTCATGTCGCCTCCGATTCTCTGCG
>DASRXO010000654.1:0-4665 GCA_035654095.1 Telluria sp. | reverse complement strand
GAGCGGCGGCAGCAGGCCGAGGCAGCTGCCCATGTCGGCCAGCGTCGGATTTTTCTTGACCGTGCCGTCGGGGCAGACCACCAGCGGCAGCTCGTCCGGCAGGGGCTGGTACATCGCGAGCAGGTCGGCCGCATCGCTGCTGGCGGCCGGATCGAGCACGGTATGCGGGTGGCCGTTGGCCGCCAAAAAACTCTGCAGCCGGAACAGGCCCGGCGTGTCCGGCGGGCCGACCAGCACCGGCGCGCTGGCGCCGGCTTCGATCAGGCCGACACGGCGCAGGATCAGCGCGCGCATGATGCGCTCGCCCAGCTCGGCCTCGGCCACCACCAGCGCGCGCAAGTCATCGGACGGGATCACCAGCGCCTCCACCGTGCCGACCGCGTGGCCGTTGACCAGCGCCGGGCGGCCCGACAACTGGCCCACCTCGGCCGAGAAATCGCCCGGTCCGTGGGTCGCCACCGGGGTGCTGTGGCCCATGCCGTCGCATTGGGTGATGGCGAGGTGGCCGGACAGGATCACCACCATGCCGGGACTGGGGCGGCCGGCCTCGAACAGCGCTGCGCCGTGCTGCCACACGCCGCAGTGGCCGAAGCGGCGCAGGCGGTCGATCTCGGCCGCGCTGAGCTGGAAGAACATCTGGTGGCCGCGGCTGGCCAGGCTGGTCTTGCTGAGGCGTTCGGCCGCGACGTTCATGTCGGGCACGAAATCGGGGACGGTCACTGTATCCATGGTGCGGGCTTCCGTATCAAATCGTCAGGAGCTAGTCTAGCAGTTCGCTGAGCGCTCTCATACGGACAAATGCGTCTGGGATTAGAATGGCGTTTTGTCGAACTGCAAAAGAGTGCCCATGCCCTATCTGACCATCGAAGACACGATCGGCAACACGCCCCTGGTGCGCCTGGTGCGCCTGCCCGGCGCCGATGCCGCCGCCCGCAACAACGTCATCCTGGGCAAGATGGAAGGCGACAACCCGGCCGGTTCGGTGAAGGACCGCGCGGCGATGTCGATGCTCAAGCGGGCCGAGGAGCGCGGCCAGATCAAGCCGGGCGACACCCTGATCGAAGCGACCAGCGGCAACACCGGCATCGCGCTGGCGATGGCGGCCGCGATCCGCGGCTACAAGATGGTGTTGCTGATGCCCGAGTACCTGTCGGTCGAGCGGCGCCAGAGCATGGCGGCCTACGGCGCACGCATCATCCTGACCCCGAAGACCGGCGGCATGGAATACGCGCGCGACATGGCCGAGCAGATGCAGCGCGACGGCGAGGGCATCATCCTCGACCAGTTCGCCAACCCCGACAATCCGCGCGCCCACTACGAAACCACGGCGCCCGAAATCTGGCGCGACACCGCGGGCCGGATCACCCACTTCGTCAGCGCGATGGGCACCACCGGCACCATCATGGGCGTGTCGCACTACTTGAAGGAAAAGAACGAGGCGATCCAGATCATCGGCGCGCAGCCGGAAGAGGGCTCGCAAATTCCCGGCATCCGCAAATGGCCGGAAGCCTACCTGCCGAAAATCTACGACAAGGCGTGGGTCGACCAGATCGAAGGCGTGAGCCAGGCCGCGGCCGAGCACATGGCGCGCCGGCTGGCGGCGGAAGAGGGCATCTTTTGCGGGATATCGGCCGCCGGCGCCTGCGAGATTGCGCTGCGCGTCTCGCAGACGGTGGAGAACGCGACCATCGTGTTCATCGTCTGCGATCGCGGCGACCGCTATTTGTCGACCGGCGTGTTCCCGGCCTGACATGGCGGCGCCGTCTCGCCGCGTGGGCGAGGGCGGGGCACGCGAGAACGGCGCTTAAGCTTGTGGCTCGCCGTCTTTTGGCTTGAACTGCTTGTCGCTGATGCGGAACTTGTTGCGGCGGTCGCCCATCAAGTAGCGCAGGTCGCGGATCGACAGATCGCTGACCTCGTGCATGCGGATCAGCAGCGAAGCGCCGACCGGCAGGCGGTGGTGGCGAATCTTCGAGATCACCGGCGGCGCCACTTCCAGCGCGCGCGACAACGCTGCATCATTCTTCAGACGCAAGTTCTCGATGAGCGTATCCAACAACCGGTTGGGGTTGTATTGCAGCAGATCATCGGAGTCCGAATCGCTGTTCATATCAATGCCGACTTGGTTTGTCATGATGTCTAAAATTCCTATTGTGAGTTGTCTTGCTTAAGTCAAACACTCGGAGCGCGTGGTTGCTGCCACTACTACAATCTTTGATGCGACTGATTCCGGAGAACAATTTTGAAAATATATATTCAATTGTACAACCATTTCTAATCTAATACTTGAAAGCAATAAAGATTAGGAATCTGATCCTGGGGCACGTTGTCTTATCGCAACATAGCCACAGTGCAATTCTCTCACAAAATCACGGAAAGTTTAATTGTTTTTCCTGAAAACTTAAGTGTAAGGCAAGCGGACCGGGGCCGCCGCACAATTCCGAAAATTGCTGGCTTAATTGCAACAATCCTGGGGGTATGAAGGTCCGGCAGCGCTTCTTGCCGGGTGCCGCGCGGGTAATGCTCGATACTCCGGCCAGTATGCGCCCGCTGGCGGGCTGGAGGCGGCGGCGAAGATGGCGTTCTCGTTACAACTATTTACAAACTTTCCTCTACAGCAAGAGCTCAAGCACCGCGGCTGAGGCGGATCGCACGTCCCAGGTCGACCACCGACATGGCGTAGAAATAACTCCTGTTGTACTGCGTGATAGCGAAAAAATTACCGTTCGCCAGCCAGTATTCGGTGGGGTCGGCGCCGTTTTGCAAATCGACCAGGCCGAACAGCATGTCGTCCGGCACCGGCAGCGCCGGCACCGCGCCGGCCGCGCCCAGTTCGGCCGCGCTGAAACTGGCGGCCAGGCCGACGCCGATGTAGCGCTCCCATGCGCGCGCCGGCGACACCGCGGCCGGGTAGGCCAGCGGCCCCGTCTTGTTGCGGTCCCAGCCGTGATGCACGAGGAAATTGGCGATGCTGCCGATCGCATCGGCCGCCGAGTTGCGCAGGTCGATATGGCCGTCGTCGTCGAAGTCCACGCCGTACTCCAATATGCTGCCCGGCATGAACTGCGGCAGGCCGACCGCGCCCGCGAACGAGCCCAGCAGCGACAGGGGATCGAGCTGGTAGCGGCGCGCGAACAGCAGGGTGTTCTCGAGCTCGCCGCGGAAGAAGGCCATGCGCGCGTCACGGTTCGGGGTGTCCGGGTAGGCGAAGGCGAGCGTGGTCAGGGTGTCCATCACGCGGAAGCGCCCGGTATTGCGTCCATACACGGTCTCGACGCCGATGATGCCGACGATGATCTCGGCCGGCACCCCGTACTCGGCCTCGGCGCGCGCCAGCGCCGCGGCATTCTCGTTCCAGAACGAGACCCCGGCATCGATGCGCACCGGGTCCACCGTCAAGCGGCTATAGGCCTGCCAGTTCTTCGGCTTGCCCGGCGGCGCCGGCTTGACCAGCTGCACCGCCGAATCGACGTAGCGCACCTGGCCGATCAGGGCCTGCAGTTCGGCGCGCTCGAAGCCGTGCTTGGCGGCCATCTCGTCGACGAAATCGGCGACCGCCTTCCACTCGCCGAAGTTGACCTGCTCGCCCACGTAATCGACCGCGGGCGCGGCCTTCTTGGGCTTGGCCTTGGTCTGGCGGGCCGGCTTTTTCTGCGCCGCGTAGACCGCGGGCGCGGCGACCAGCGCGAGCGCCATCAGCAGCAGGGAGAGTCGTCTCATCGGGCCTCGTTCAGCAAAGTCTTGAGGGTCGCGGCCAGCCGCGCATCGGGCGTGGCCGCGGCGTATTTGTACGCGCTGTACAGTTGCAGGAAGCGCAGCACGGCGGCCTTCCTGGGCGGCGCCAGCGCCAGCGCCGCGAGCCGTTGCGCATAGGCGCTCGGCCCTTCGTCGCGGTCGCGCGCCATGCCCAGCCGTGCCAGTTGCAGGCACAGGGCCGAGTATAGCGCATCGACCGGATCGCTCTGGCGCCGCCGGCGCGCGGCGCGCACCAGCATCAGCAGCGCCGCGGCCAGCGCGATCGCGGCCAGCGTGGGCCACTGCGTCAGCACGGCCTGCAGCGCGTCGAGCAGGTCGCGCTGGCGGTCCGGCGTATAGTTCAGCACCCACTGGTTCCAGCCGTTGTTGAGCGCGCCGAAGCGGAAGCGCAGCTGCGCCAGCCACGACGGCCCGTTCTCGAGGTCGAGCAGCTGGCCGATGCCTTCGAGGCCGAATGGGGGCGGGCGCGGCAGCGCGCGCGCCAGGCTGCGCTCCACCCGCTCGGGCGCCACCGCGGCGGTCGGATCGATCCGGATCCAGCCGCGGCCCGCGAACCACACTTCGGCCCAGGCGTGGGCGTCGGACTGGCGCACCGTCATGAAACCGTCGACCGGATTGAGCTCGCCGCCCTGGTAGCCGGTCACCACCCGCGCCGGCACCCCGGCCGCGCGCATCAGGAACACGAAGGCGCCCGCGTAGTGTTCGCAAAAGCCGGCCTTGGTCTGGTACAGGAACTCGTCGACCGCATCGGGACCGAGCAGCGGCGGCTCCAGCGTGTACACGAATTGCTCGTGCGCGAACTGGCGCAGCACGCTGGCCACGCGCTTGGCCGGATCGGCTTCGGCGCGCAGTTGCGCGCCGGCCGCCAGCGCGCGCGGATTGAAGCCGCGCGGCAGCTGCAGCCATTGC
>DASRXO010000653.1:0-2573 GCA_035654095.1 Telluria sp. | reverse complement strand
GGCCAGCGCCATGTGCTGCAGCGCGATCTTGCCCTGCGCCGAATAGGTCTTGGCCAGCAAGTCGTACAGCTTGGGCTCTTCGCGATACTGTTGCACCTGCTCGCGCAAGAAGCGCGCCGCCTCCTCCAGCTTGCCGTTGGCGATCATCGCATCGGCGTACTGGCGCGTGATGCCGCGCGACAGCGGGTAGCGCTGGTGCGCCTGCTCCGCTTCCTGCAAGGCCTGCTGCACCACCGTGGCCGGCTGGCCCGGCGCGAGCTTGATCTCGAGCGCCATGCTGGCAAACATCGCGGCGCCGTCCGAGGCCGCCCTGCCGACCGAGAACACCGGCGCTTCGCGCGGCTTCATGGTCAGGCGCGCCTTGTCGAGCCAGGACTGGGCGGCGGCCAGGTCGCCGCGCTTGAGCGCCAGGAAGGACAGGCCGTACTGGGCCGCGGCCTGCTGCTGACGGCTCTCCTGCACCATCTGGGCTTCGAACGCGGTCTGGGTCTCGGCGCGGCCGGTCACGCTTTCGTCCTGCAGCACGCGGGCGCGCGTGCGCACCAGCTGGAATTCGATGCCGTCGATGCGCTGGCGATACGGCGTTTCGCGGATGCGGGCCTGGATATCGGCGATGCGCTCGCTGGTCAGCGGGTGGCTGCGCAGGTAGGCCGGCGTCAGGTCGGAATAGGACCGGCTGGCCGATTGCAGGCGGCCGAAGAAAGCCACCATGCCCGAGGTATCGAAGCCCGCCGCGCTCATGATCTGGAAGCCGACGCGGTCGGCTTCGCGCTCGGCGTCGCGGCTGAAATTGAGCTGGCGCTGGATCGCCAGGCCCTGGCCGCCCATGAACACGCCCATGGCCGCATCGGGCCCCGCCTTCGAGGCCAGCGCGGCCAGGATGATGGCGGCCAGCGGCAGCAAGGCGTCCTGGCGCTGCTGGCCCAGCATGCGCGCGATGTGGCGCTGGGCGACGTGGCCGATCTCGTGGCCCAGCACCGAGGCCAGTTCCGACTCGCTCTGGGCCGCGATCAACAGCGCCGAGTGGACCGCGATGAAGCCGCCCGGCAGCGCGAAAGCGTTGAGCATCGGGTCGCGCAAGGCGAAGAAATAGAAGTCGGCGCCGGTCTCGCCGCGCGCGCCGGGATAGGCCGCGACCAGTGCGCTGCCGAAGGTATTCAGGTATTCGAGGATCGGATCGTCGTCGAGGAAATCGTGGTCGCGCCGGATGTCGCGCATGATCTGTTCGCCGAGCTTGCGCTCAAGCACCCGCGACAGGTCTTCGCGCGCGGCGTCGCCGAGCGTGGGCAGGGTCACGTTGTTGGGCGCGGGCTGGGCCGCGACCGGCGACGACGCGACGGCCAGCGCGGCCAGCCCGGACACGCACACGGCGGCCAGCGCGCGCCGGAGGTGGCGATCGGCGGTCGGGGCGGGAAGAGCGAGTTTCGATTTCACGGTGCTATCATACCCGCAAGCGCGCCCGCGACGCAGAGGGGCGAAACAGATTATTACCACCGGATTTGCATCTTACTATGACCACCACCAGCACCGCCGGCGCCAGCCCGCTGACCCATTTCGACGCCACCGGCCAAGCCCATATGGTCGACGTCAGCGGCAAGGCCGAGACCCATCGCATCGCAGTGGCCGCCGGCACCATCCGCATGCAGCCGGCCACGCTGGCGCTGATCGTGTCGGGCAGCGCCAAGAAGGGCGACGTGCTGGGCATCGCGCGGATCGCCGCCATCATGGGCGCCAAGCGCACCAGCGACCTGGTGCCGCTGTGCCATCCGCTGCCGATCACGCGGGTCGCGGTCGACTTCGAGATCGACCAGGCCGCCCACAGCGTGCACTGCCGCGCGCAAGTCGAAACCGTCGGCAAGACCGGCGTCGAGATGGAGGCGCTGACCGCGGTGCAGGTCGGCCTGCTGACCATTTACGACATGTGCAAGGCGGCCGACCGCGGCATGGTCATGACGGATGTGCGGGTGTTGGAAAAGCATGGCGGCAAGAGTGGAGATTGGTCGGCTGGGTAGGGATGTAGGACACCGAGCAGGCACGTTTGTTTTTTCGCTAGCCTTCTTCTTACAATCTGCCCGTACACTTGGATCTCTCTATGTCTTTGATCCAATGGTGATGCTATGCGGAGAAAAACCCCGGGGCCCCGCAAGGCGGCAGCATGAGCGCCGACCTCCTGCCGCTCGAAACAATCACACAGCGCATTGTGCTGTTGCGCGGCCAGAAGGTTCTGATCGACTCCGATCTGGCGGCACTCTACGGCGTGGCGACACGCCGTTTGAACGAGCAAGTGCGGCGTAATCTGGAGCGATTCCCGCAAGATTTTATTTTTGAGGTCACCAACGACGAATTCAGCAACTTGAAGTCGCATTTTGCGACATCAAGCTGGGGCGGCCGCCGGAAGCGGCCACTGGCGTTCACCGAACACGGCGCAATCATGGCGGCATCGGTCCTTAAATCACCGCGTGCAGTCGATGTATCGGTGTATGTCGTTCGGGCTTTCGTGCAATTGCGCGAGCTGGTGGTGTCGAACAAGGAATTGGCTTTGCGCCTGGACGATCTGGAACACAAGACCGAGT
>DASRXO010000652.1:0-2003 GCA_035654095.1 Telluria sp. | reverse complement strand
ATCCATCGGTGGGGCGCACCACGTGCACGGCCGGTATCAATTCCGTGTTTACCCGCTTCCCCAACGTCGCTGTCCCGCCTCAGCAATATTGCACGATCGGCTCGTTCATGTCGACCGACCTGACGCTGACGTACAAGCTGGACAAGAAATGGACATTACATGGCACGGTGCTGAACTTGTTTAACCGTGCTCCGCCAACCGATGTGGCAACCTTTGGCGCAGCTGGTGGCGGCGTCGCGGCTTACAACCCTGCAATGGCGCAAGCCGGTGCGGTCGGCCGCTTCTTTAACGTCGGCGCATCGTACAGGTTCTAAGCGAGCCTGCGTTTAGCCTGCGAAGCTGCAGTGCAAGAGAGGCGAGCACGACAACTTGTCGGCTCGCCTCACTTTGGGTCTACTATCAACTGTTTCTTCGCTACTTCGCATCAACCACAAGAAAGGCATTGCTCATGTACCGCGCACTACTATTAAGCTGTTTCGCCCTCGGCTGCTCGTCCCAGGTCCTCGCGGCCGAGTACACACTGCTCGCCAAGCCAGACACCGTGGCGTGGGGCTACTACTCCGGCCTGGCCAAGCCGGCATTGACCGTACACACCGGTGATACCGTACGCATGCAAACGCTCTCCACCTGCGGTTCGCCGGAACGCTTGATGGAACGCGGCGTCAAGCGCGAGGACATTCCAGCCTACACCGACCTGATCTACAAAGGGGTCCCGGATAAGGACAAGGGACCGGGCGGCCACATCCTGACAGGGCCGGTTGCCATTGCCGAGGCCGAGCCGGGCGACGTGCTCGAGGTGCAGATCCTGAAGGTCGACATCGATACCAATTTCGCTTGCAACGGCTTCGGCGTCGGACGCGGTTTCCTGCCGATGGAGTACCCGTACAGCCGCTCGAAGATCATTCCGCTCGACCGCGAGAAGATGATGGCGCATTTCGCGCCAGGCATCGAGATCCCGCTTCACCCGTTCTTCGGCAGCATGGGCGTGGCTCCGGCCGGCGGCAAGATCGACAGCGCACCGCCATTTGTGCACGCCGGCAACCTGGATAATAAGGAACTCGTTGCAGGCACCACGCTGTACATCCCGGTCGCGGCCAAGGGCGCCCTGTTCGAGGCAGGCGACGGCCATGCCGGCCAGGGTAACGGCGAGGTGGACATCACTGCGCTCGAAACCTATCTCAGCGGTACATTCCGTTTTGTGGTGCACAAGAACAAGCACCTGACCTGGCCGCGTGCCGAAACGCCGGATTACTACATTTCCATGGGTTTCAGTAAGGATCTGAAGGAAGCAACCGAGCACGCGCTTCGCGACATGATCGAATTCCTGGTGGAAGAGAAGCACCTGAGCCGCGATGACGCTTACATGCTCGCCAGCGTCGCGGTGGATATGAACATCACCCAGCTCGTCGATGGCAACGTGGGGGTGCATGCGATGTGTCCGAAGAAGATCTTCACCGCCAAGGCAAGCCACTAAGCGGGGCATTGCAGTGCGGCGTGTCGCCAGGCCTGGCGACACGCCGCATCTTGTCAGCCACCCCGGATAAGCGCAGCGGCGAGTCCTTGAAGGACACCCGCTCTTTGCTATTCGATCTTCAGCTTCGACAGCTTGGGGTCGGGCGCCGGGTAGCTAAGCTTCAGGTCCTGGAAAATATCGAGCAGCAGGGTGGCGATGATCAGGTTGCGGTGGGTCTTGGAATCGGCCGGCACGATGTACCACGGCGAGCGGTCGGTGTCGGTGGCGACGATCGCGCGTTCGTAGGTACGCTGGTAGTCGTCCCACTTCTTGCGCTGAACGAGGTCGTCGGGGTCGAACTTCCACTGCTTCTCGGGACCGTCGATGCGCTCCTGCAGGCGTTTGCGCTGCTCGTCCTTCGAAATATGGAGGAAAACCTTGATCACCATGGTGCCTGTCTCGGTCAACATGCGCTCGAAGTCACCGATCTGGGCGTAGCGGCGCTTGCATTCCTTCTCGTCGATCGTGCCCTGCACGACGGTGACCAGCA
>DASRXO010000651.1:0-8179 GCA_035654095.1 Telluria sp. | reverse complement strand
CTTGCTGCTGATCGCCGCGTCCGGCCTGAGTCCGGCGCGCTACCTGAAAAAAATCGTCCCGGTGCTGGGCTTCGCCTTCACCTCGCGCAGTAGCGCCGGCGCGATCCCGATGAGCGTGCAGACCCAGACCACGCGGCTCGGCACGCCCGAAGGCATCGCCAACTTCGCCGCCTCGTTCGGCGCCACCATCGGCCAGAACGGCTGCGCCGGCATCTACCCGGCGATGCTGGCGGTGATGATCGCGCCCACCGTCGGCATCGACCCGTACACCGCATCCTTCCTGCTGCCGCTGCTGGCGGTGATCACGGTCGGCTCGGTCGGCGTGGCCGGGGTCGGCGGCGGCGCCACCTTCGCCGCCCTGATCGTGCTGTCGGCGATGGACTTGCCGGTGGCGCTGGCCGGCCTGCTGATCTCGATCGAACCCTTGATCGACATGGGCCGCACCGCGCTCAACGTCAGCGGCTCGATCACCGCCGGCACGCTGACCAGCCGCCTGCTCGGCCAAACCGATCTGGCGCTGTTCGACAGCGACGCCGAAGTCAACCTCGACGCCGACCAGCTGACTGCGTAAAGACCGCCTATCGTGCGCTGACCAGCCGCCGAATTTGTCATGATGACGTCGTGTCAACATGCTTGGTGGGCTGGAAATGGAACAGAAATGGCCGCAGGACATCTGGCTGGTGCGCCACGGGCAAAGCGCCGGCAATGTCGCGCGTGACGCCGCCGAGGCCGCCGCCGGCTTGCTGATCGACATCGCCGAGCGCGACGTCGACGTGCCGCTGTCCGAGCTCGGCGAGCGCCAGGCGCATGCGCTGGCCGCCTGGTTCGCCGCCCTGCCGCCCGCGGAGCGGCCCAACGTGGTGCTGCATTCGCCCTATATGCGCGCGGCCCAGACCGCGCGCATCGTGATGCAGCGCATCGAAGCGGCGCCGCCGCCCGCGGTGCAGGCCGACGAGCGCCTGCGCGAAAAGGAATTCGGCATCCTCGACCGCCTGACCACGCGCGGCATCGCGCAGCAATATCCGGCGCTCCACGCGCAGCGCCAGCATGTCGGCAAGTTCTACTTCCGCCCGCCCGGCGGCGAGAGCTGGTGCGACGTGATCCTGCGCCTGCGCAGCGTGCTCGACACCATCACCCGCGAATACCGCGCCGAGCGCGTGCTGATCGTCGGCCACCAGGTCACCGTCAATTGCCTGCGCTACCTGCTCGAGCGGCTCGACGAGGCGGCCATCCTGGCGATCGACCGCGAGGCCGACGTGCCGAATTGCGCGATCACCTCCTACGCCTTCGACCCCAGCCTCGGCAAGCACGGCAAGCTGGCGCTGCGGCTGCTCAATGTCGTCGCGCCGCTGGAGGCGGCCGGCACGCCTGTCACCAAGCAAAAAGATGTGCCCGCTGCTCCGAAAGCGTAGGCGCCCGGGGCCCATGGACATGCCGGTCTCCACCACCCACACCGTCAATGTCGATGCCGGCACCCTGCGCGCCTGGCCGCTGCCGATGCCGGGCGGCGACAGCGACAAGCAGCAGCGCGGCCATGTGCTGATCCTCGGCGGCTCGCGCGAAATGCCGGGCGCGGTGATCCTCGCCGCCACCGCCGCCCTGCGCGCCGGCGCCGGCAAGCTGACCATCGCCACCGGCGCCAGCGTGGCCCACCTGGTGGCGCTGGCGATTCCCGAGGCGCGCGTGATCGGCTTGCGCGAAACCGCCCACGGCAGTTTCGTGCGCGAGGCCGTGGCCGAGCTCGATCCGCTGGCCGACCAGGTCAACGCGGTGCTGATCGGCCCCGGCATGCAGGACGAGCTGGCGACCGCGGCGCTGGTGCACGCCCTGCTGCGCCGGCTCGAGGACGGCGCCGCCAGCGTGGTGCTGGACGCCTGCGCGATGGGGGTGATCCTGCATCCGGCCGGCGGCGGCGCGCCGCAGGCGCCGTTCCAGTTCGAGCAGCAAGTCATCGTCACCCCGCATGCCGGCGAAATGGCGCACCTGACCGGCATCTCGAAACAAGATATCCTGGCCGCGCCCGACGTGCACGCGGCGCGCGCGGCCCAGCGCTGGAACGCGGTGGTGGCGCTGAAGGGCGCGCGCACCGTGATCAGCGCGCCCGAAGGTGAACGCTGGCAACACGAAGGCGGCAACGCGGGACTCGGCACCTCGGGCTCGGGCGACACCCTGGCCGGCATCATTGTCGGCCTGGCGGCGCGCGGCGCCTCGCTGGCGCAGGCCGCCTGCTGGGGCGTGGCGCTGCATGCGCTGGCCGGCGAACAACTGGCGCGGCGCTTCGGCATCCTCGGCTACCTGGCGCGCGAAATTGCCGACGAGATCCCGGCCTTGATGGAGCAGACGGCGCGCGCCTGAGCACGGCGCCGGTTTGAGCTGCATCAAACTTCCCGGGCCGAATAGCCGATTTGGCGACGAATCGCGGATTCGAACGAACTGGCGCAAGGCTCGCCAGTCTAAATTTTTACAGTCGAATTCGTGCACTGAACGGGGCCGCGTGTCTCGCTGCGTGGTTCTCTGATAGTCCCGTTACCGGGTAGCAATCAGGCTCATTGCGGGACTGACCTGGCGCCGCTGCTTGCAGCGGCACAAGATAGACGTGAACGAGGAGTTAACAATGAATGCATTTTCAAGCACTTCCAAAGTATTGCTGACGGCAGCGGTCATGGCGGCCCTGCTCGGCGCCTGCAAGAAGAACGACACGACCAGCACCACCACCCCGAGCGACAGCTCCACCACCTCCCCTAGCACCACGTCGGGCACCAGCGGCACCTCGGGTACGTCCGGTACCTCGGGCACGTCCGGCACCACCACGGCGCCGAGCGACAGCGGCACCGGCACCAGCGGCACCCCGGGCAGCGGCACCTCGGGAACCACCCCGGGCAGCGGCAGCTCGACCACCCCCGGCAGCGGCAGCTCGGGGACGTCCGGCACCTCGGGCACCTCGGGTAGCGGCACCTCCGGCAGCGGCACCACCACGCCGCCGCGCTAAGCCGGCTCGCAATAAAAAAGGGCCTGCGATCATCACAGGCCCCCGGGTGTCGGATGCCGGCCGCGAGGCTGGCTTTGCCGCGTCTAGTGCTTGTCGACCGCGACCGTGGCCGCGACGACGCGGCCACGGCCGGTCGCGAACCTGCCCAGCTTCATCAGCAGACGGAACACGAGGCGTACCAGCGTCAGCGTCAGCACCGCTTCCACCAACGTCAGCACGAAGGCGGGCAAGGCGTGGAAGCGGGCGGCGCGGCGCTGGAACTTGGCGACCATGCGGTCGCGCGCGATCTCGATGCTGTCGTAGAAGGTCGGCACCACCAGCAAGGTCAGGATGGTCGAGGTGATGGTGCCGCCGATGATCGCGATCGCCAGCGGACGGTAGAACTCGCCGCCCTCGCCCAGCCCCAAGGCCACCGGGAACATGCCGGCGATCAGCGCGAAGGTCGTCATCAGGATCGGCCGCAGGCGCATGCGGCCGGCGTGCATCAGCGCGTCTTCGCGGCCGTAGCCTTCGGCCTCGCGCTTGCGCGCCGCGTCGAGCAGCAAGATCGCGTTCTTGGCGACCAGGCCCATCAGCATGATCACGCCGATGAAGCTCATCAGGTTCAGCGTGTTGCTGGTGACCAGCAGCGCCAGCACCACGCCGATCAGCGACAGCGGCAGCGACAGCATCACCGCCACCGGCGCCGTGAACGAGCCGAACTGCATCACCAGGATCAGATACATCAGGCCGATCCCGGAGATCAGCGCGATCGCCATCTCGGTAAACAGTTCCTGCTGATCCTGGCCGGCGCCGCCCAGCTCGCGGCCGTAGCCCGGCGGGAAATCGAAGCTGTCGGCCAGCTTCATCGCTTCCTGGGTCACTTCACCGTTCGAACGGCCCTGCACGTTGGCCGACACGGTCACCGTGCGCTTGCCGTTGGTGTGGTCGATGCCGGACGGTCCCTTGCCCATGGTGATGCGCGCGATCTGGTCGAGCGGCACCATCTGGGTGGTGCCGGCCACGGCGATCGGCAAGCGCTCGATGTTGGCCGCATTGAGCCGGTCGTCGGGATGCAGGCGCACCGCCACGTCGCGCGTTTCGCCGGTCGGATCGACCCAGTCGCCCGCTTCCACGCCGGCGAACGCCACCCGCAGCGCCTGCGCCGCATCGTTGACCGAGATGCCCATCGAGTTGGCCAGGCCGCGGTTCATTTCGATCTGCAGCTCGTCCTTCGGGTCCTGCTGCGACAGGCCGACGTCGACCGCGCCCGGCACCTGGCGCAGCTTTTCCATGAAGCGGTTGGTCATTTCCATCAGCTTGCGCGAATCGGGACCGGTGAAATCGATCTGGACCGGCTTTTGGCCGCCGTTGTTGAGGTCGTCCTGCACCACATACTCGGCGCCCACCAGGTGGCTGATTTTCTCGCGCAGCTCGACCGCGATTTCCTTGGCCGACCGGCTGCGCGTCTTGCGCTTGCCGATGTCGACATACACGCGGCCGCCGCCCGGGTTGATGAAGGTGTTGGTGTCCTTGGTCTCGGGAATCGAGCGCGCCAGTTCGGCCGCCTTTTCCATCTTCAGGCGCGCATAGTCGATGCTCGACGAGGCCGGGGTGCGGATATCGATCGCCAGGTTGCCCGAGTCCGACGCCGGCAAGAAGCTCGAGCCGCCGAAGAAGGCGTGCATCGTCAGCGCGCCGACCAGGCTGACCACGGCGATCAGCGCCATCCACACGCGGTGGTGCAGCGCCCAGGCGATCACCTGGCCGTAGCGGTCGGCCTGGTGGTCGAACCAGTCGTTGAACTTGCCGAGCACCTTGGACAGGCCTTTCTTCGGCGCCGTGTGGTGGTCCGGCGGGTCGCCCCAGAACGCCGACAGCATCGGGTCGAGCGTGAACGAAATGCCGAGGCTGACCAGCACCGAGCACGTCACGGTCAGCGCGAACGGACGGAACCATTCGCCCGACACGCCGGGCATGAAGGCCACCGGAATGAACACGGCGATGATCGAGAAGGTGGTCGAGGCCACCGCCATGCCGATCTCGGCGGTGCCTTCGAGCGCGGCCTTGCGGCGGTCGGAACCCTGCTGCATGTGGCGCACGATGTTTTCCCGCACCACGATCGCATCGTCGATCAGTACGCCGATCGCCAGCGACAGGCCAAGCAGGGTCATGAAGTTGAGCGTGAAGCCGCACAGCCAGACCGCGATGAAGGCCGCGATCACCGAGGTCGGCAGCGACAGCGCGGTGATCAGCGTCGAGCGCCAGGAGTTGAGGAAGGCGTACACCACGAAGATGGTCAGCACCGCGCCGAACACCAGCGATTCGATCACGTTGTTCAGGCTGCGCTGGGCGTCGTCGCCGCCGTCGCGGGTGATTTCGATCTGGGTGCCGGCCGGCAGGTCCTTCCGGATCTGCTCGATCATCTCGCGCACCTTCTTGGCCACCGACACCGTGCTGGCGTCGCGCGAACGGCCGATCTGGATGCCGACGTTCGGCTTGCCGCTGCGGATCGAATAGCTGTTGATGTCGGCAAAGCCGTCCTTGATCTCGGCCACCTGCGCCAGCCGCACGATTTCCTCGCCCTGGCGCTTGATCACGATCTGCTGGAAGTCGGCCGGCGACTCGATGCGGCCGACCAGCCGGATGCTCTTCTCGTCCAGCGAGCCCTGTACCTTGCCGACCGGCGCATTGGTGTTCTGGTTGTGCAGGGCGTTGACCACATCGCCGATCGACACATTGAATTCGCGCAGCTTCTCGGCGCGCAGCAGCACCGACAGCTCGCGCCGCAGCGAACCGTTGACGTTGACGTTGGCCACCCCGTCGATGCCGCGGAAGCGGTCGGCCAGCACGTCTTCGGCCAGGCGCGAGATTTCGGCGTGGGTCTGGGTCTTGGACGACAGCGCCAGCGTCATGATCGGCTGGGCCGAGGGGTCGATGCGGCGCAGGATCGGCTCGCGCATCTCGATCGGCAGCTTGTAGCGCACCGCCGCGATCGCGTTGCGGATATCGTCCGAGGCCTCGATCAGATTCTTCTTGAAACCGAATTCCATGAAGATGGTGGCGTTGCCTTCGCTGGCGGTCGAGGAAATCTTGGTCAGGCCGTTGATGCTTTGCAGCGACTTCTCGATGCGGTTGATGACTTCGCGCTCGACCGTGTCGGGCGAGGCGCCGGGGTAAGGCACGCTGACCAGGATGAACGGCACCTCGACGTCGGGATTCTGATTGACGCGCAACTTCTTCAGGGCCATCAGGCCCAGGCACATCATCGCGATGATCAGCACGATCGTCGCGATCGGCCGCCGGATACTGAAATCGGAGAGGAACATGGCTTATTTTCCTTGTACGGCGGCGGGCGTGGCCGGCGCGGCGGCGCTGGCGACTTTGGCGGGGGCCATCTCGACCTTCTGGCCATCCTTGAAGCTCGAGTTCGGATTGCGCATCACGGTGTCGCCCGCGGCCAGGCCGGTGCGCACCTCGTAATTGCCGCTGCGCTGGTCGCGCTGGCCGATCGCCAGGTCGACCTTCTGCAGCGTCTTGTCCTTCAGGCGCCAGGTATAGGACTTGTCGCCGGCCTTGATCAGCGCGCCTTCCGGCAGCATCAGCGCCGGGGTCGATTCGGACTCGATGCGGCCTTCGCCGTACAGGCCGGCGACATTCGGCTGGGGCGAATCCTTGGTGAACGCAACCAGCACCGCCACCTGGCGCGTGACGTCGTTGGCCGACGGGTCGATGCGCTTGACCGTGCCCTTGAATTCCTGGCCCGAGTAACCGTTGATGCGGAAGCTGACCGGCTGGCCGACCTTCACCGCGCTGATGCGGTCGGTCGAGACCCGGCCCTCGAAGCGCATGCTGGTCGGATCGATCACCTTCACCAACTCCTTGCCGATCGCGGCGGTGTCGCCGGCCGAGACCTTGCGGTCGCTGACCAGGCCGTCGAACGGCGCGCGCACCAGGGTGCGCTGCAGCTGCTGGCGCGCCTGCACGGCGCGGGTGCGGGCCGCGGCCAGTTCGCCTTGCGCGGCATTGCGGCGCACTTCGGCGTCGTCCAGCGCCTGGGCCGAGGTCATGCCCGAGGCGCGCAGGGTTTTCAGGCGCTGCAAGGTGCGCTCGGCCTGGTCCAGCGCCTGGGCCGCCACGCGCGCCGACTCGTCGGCCGAATTCAGGCCGTCGCGGATCGCGGTTTCGTCGAGCTTGACCAGCACGTCGCCGCGCTTGACCAGGTCGCCGTTTTCTTTCAGCACTTGCAGCACCAGGGCCGAGACTTCGGCGCGCAGGTCGGCCCGGCGCTCGGGCTGGACCGACCCGGTGATCACCGGCCCCGAGGCCAAGGCATTGGTCTGGATGGTCAGCAGATCTTCCGGCGAAATCAGCAGCTGGACCGCCTTGGCGCCGGTGTTGTCGCCGGCCTTGGCGGGGTCCTTGCCCTGCTTACTGCAGGCAACAAGCGCCGAAGCGACGGCGAGGACAAGAATGGTTTTGCGCAGCATTGTGAGGTCTCCGGGGGTGTGATCTCTGAAACTGTAAACATAAGAAGGAAAACTACAGCGCCAGAGTATCCCCGAGGTACATACCCCCGTCAATTGCCGATCCTTCGTATTGCAGTTTTCGATGCATGAAGTGCGGTTTTGGGGGACTGAAATGCATTTTGGCAGACTTGAAATGTCAAAAGTACAAACCCGATACCGCGTAGATTGCAAACCCCATGCCGATGCCGGTCACGATCCCGCCGCCGATTTCGACCAGCGTATGGCCCATCCGTTCGCGCAGCGGGGTGTGGCCGGGCGTGCCGGCGGCCAGCCGGTTGATGGCGGCGGCCTGGCGCCCGACGTGCTGGCGCAGGCTGTTGGCGTCGATCATCACCACGAAGGCCAGGGTCACCGCCACCCCGAAGGCCGGATCGCTCATGCCCTCGCGCAGCGCGATCAGGGTCGCCATGCTGGTCACCACCGCGCTGTGATTGCTGGGAAAGCCGCCATTGCCCACCAGGTTGAAGGCCCAGCGCCGCTGGCGCGCGCTGTTGACCAGGAATTTGATGGGGCCGACCACCAGCCAGGTGAGGACGGGCGTGAGGAGATAAACGAAGTCCATTCTTGCTTTCCTGTAAAGTGTTTTGATAAACGCAATGCGCGATTATCGCAGAACAGCGGTTACACTCCCCCATCATTGGACTCGAGAGGAAGCCATGCAACACTTCAGACTGTCGATCGG
>DASRXO010000650.1:0-3618 GCA_035654095.1 Telluria sp. | reverse complement strand
CCGAGGCCTTCCGCGCGCAGACCGTCGCCGTCATCCGCCAGGAAGGCGTGGTGGCGCGCGCGCTGTCCGAAGCGATGGGCGCGGTCAACGACCCGTCGATCGACTTGCCGCAGGCCGCGCTCGCTGGCTGACGGCGCAAGGGGCTATACCCGCGGCGGATCGGTCTCGCGCGCATACACCCGATGGTGCGCGAGCACGGTCTTGAACGCCGTCAGCGCCTCCGGCAAGTTCGCCGCATTGGTCAGGATCAGCCCCGGATCCGGTGCGCCAGTCGGCAGCGTGGGCGGGATCGACGCATGCTCGAGCACCGTCAGCCCGGCCTCCACCGCCAGCATCGGTTTGCCATGCCGGTACTGCTCGCGCACGAAGTTGAGCGCGTTCGCATTCCGGCTCAACAGCGCCGCGGCGGCCGAACCGTCCGGCACCACCGCCGCGTCGAACAGCACACTGGGGCCGGTCTCGAAGCTGATCTCGATATCCAGCGGCGCGCCGTCGGTCGATGCCGCCTTGCCCAGATGCTGTCCCACCAGCCGCGGCACCGCGCCGTCCTTCAACAGCGACGCGTAGATCGCGCGCACCATCTCGCCATCGACCCCGGGCGCCACCAGGATCGCCACGCGCCGCGTGCGGATGCCGGTCACGCCCACCCGGCTCAGGAGCGACAGCGAAGGCGAGGGCGGATACGCGTGAATCGGCCGGTCGGTGGCCAGCGGCAGCGGCGGCGGCAGCGCGATGCCCAGTCCGCGCGCGACGCCTTCGGCCAGTGCCGCCGCCACATTGCGCAGTCCGGCCACGATACGCGCGCGTACCGCCGGCGTCTGCACCCGCGTCAGCTCGAAGCGGAAGGCGTTGACGATGTGCTCCTTCTCCGGCGCGCTCTGGCTGTTCCAGAACAGGCGCGCCTGCGAATAGTGGTCGGCGAACAGTTCCGGCTTGCCGCGCACCTTGCGCTCCGCGATCGGCTCGGGAAAACTGACGAAGCCCGCCGCGCCGGCCTGGAACGGACAGCCGCCGGCCAGCGAATTGGGCTCGTAATTGACGCGCCCGCGGTTGATCTCCTGCCGGTGCATGCCGTCACGCTGGTTGTTGTGCACCTGCGCCAGCGCCGAATTGATCGGGATCTCGTGGAAGTTCGGCCCGCCCAGGCGGCTGATCTGGGTGTCGACGTAGGAATGGATGCGGCCCTGCAGCAGCGGGTCGTCGCTGAAGTCGATGCCGGGCACCACGTGCGCGGTGCAGAACGCCACCTGCTCGGTCTCGGCGAAGAAGTTATCGGGATTGCGGTCGAGTACCAGCTTGCCGACCGTTTGCAGCGGCACCATCTCCTCCGGCACGATCTTGGTCGGGTCGAGGACGTCGAAGGGGAAGGCGGCCGCCTGCTCCTCGGTGAACACTTGCAGGCCCAGCTCCCACTCGGGGAAATTGCCGGCCTCGATCGCCTCCCACAGGTCGCGTCGGTGGAAGTCGGGATCGGCGCCGGCGATCTTGACCGCCTCGTCCCACACCAGCGAATGGGTGCCCTGCAGCGGCGTCCAGTGGAACTTGACGAAGTGCGACACGCCCTC
The DNA here is from genome assembly GCA_035654095.1 of Telluria sp. Taxonomy (GTDB): domain Bacteria; phylum Pseudomonadota; class Gammaproteobacteria; order Burkholderiales; family Burkholderiaceae_D; genus Telluria_A. Next base: position 2,053 of record DASRXO010000650.1, on the reverse strand, counting down.
GGCGTTCACCAGCCGGAAGGTGTTCACGCCGAAGCCCTGCATGGTGCGGAAGCTGCGCGGAATCGCGCGGTCCGAGGTGTGCCACATCAGCATGTGGGTGATCTCGGGACTGAGGCCGGCGAAGTCCCAGAAGTTGTCGTGCGCGCTGGCGGCCTGCGGGATCGCGTTGTGCGGCTCCGGCTTGACCGAGTGGATCAGGTCGGGGAACTTGATCGCATCCTGGATGAAGAACACCGGGATGTTATTGCCGACCAGGTCCCAGTTGCCTTCCTCGGTATAGAACTTGGTGGCGAAGCCGCGCACGTCGCGCACGGTGTCGGCCGAGCCGCGCTCGCCGGCCACGGTGGAAAAGCGCACGAACACCGGCGTGCGCTTGCCGGCCTTGGCGAACGGCGCCGCGCGGGTCAGCGTGCGCAGGTCCTGGTAGGACTCGAAATAGCCGTGCGCCGCCGAGCCGCGCGCATGCACCACGCGCTCGGGAATGCGCTCGTGGTCGAAGTGGGTGATCTTTTCGCGGAAGATGAAGTCTTCCATCAGGGTGGGGCCGCGCAGGCCGGCCTTCAGCGAGTCCTGGTTGTTCGATACCGGCACGCCCTGGTTGGTCGTCAGCACGCGCTTGCTGTCGTCCACGCGCACCCGGTCGAGCGGGCCGTTGGTCGGATTGAGGCCGATGTCCGGATGGCCGTCGCCGACCTTGGACGAGGCGATGAATTCGGTGCTGGTGCTGGCCGTGGCCAGCGGGGTCGCCGGGGTGCGCGTCGCGCCCGGATGCGGCTGGCGCGAGGCTTCGCCGTATTCGAGCGGCTTGGTCGGATTGAACGGCATCTGGGCCGCGAGCTGCTCGTCGGCCACGACTTTTTCGAGCAAATGTTCGGCCACCGGGTTGTCGGTGCCGAGGCTGGTCGGCGGTTTCGCGTCCGACGGACCCGCCATGGTGCTGAGGATGGAACCGGCGCCATCGAGCTCGCCGTTCTTTCTGCGTCTGGCCATGCTGCACCTCGAAATAAGTTAGGGCCGCGCCCGGAACTGATGAGTCTGCATCCGCCAAGTGCGAGCCTTGTTGATATATGTCAAACTTCGGGAGACGAATTTTTGCGCCGTTCGAGAGCAAAATCCCCGTCGTTCCCGCGCAGGCGGGAACGACGAACTGGTTAGGATAACGATGACAGACACCACGACACTACAACTCGCTCAGCGCGTCCACGCGATCGAACCCTTCCGCGTGATGGAAATGGTCAAAGCTACCGGCGACTTGATCCGCGCCGGCACCGACGTCGTCAGCATGAGCGTCGGCGAGCCCGATTTCACCGCGCCCGAACGGGTGCAGGCCGCCGCGATCGATGCGATCCGCGCCGGCACCACCCAATACACCGACGCCCTCGGCCTGCGCGAGCTGCGCGAAGCCATCGCCGCGCATTACGCGAGCGCCTTCGGGATCGACATGGATGCGCGCCGCATCGTGGTCACCGCGGGCGCCTCGGCCGGCCTGCTGCTGGCCTGCGCGGCCCTAATCGGCGAGGGCGACGAAGTGCTGATGCCCGACCCCAGCTACCCTTGCAACCGCCATTTCGTGACCGCGTTCGGTGGCCGGGCGGTGCTGGTGGCCAGCGACGCCGAGCGGCGCTACCAGCTGGTGGCGGACGACGTCGCGCAGCGCTGGAGTCCGCGCACCAAGGGCGTGATCGTCGCCTCGCCGTCGAACCCGACCGGCACCGCGCTGACCGGCCCCCAGCTGCAGCAGATGCTCGCGGCGGTGCGCGCGCGCGGCGGCTTTGCCATCGTCGACGAGATTTACCAGGGCCTGTCGTACGACCAGGCGCCGCTGAGCGCCCTGCATTTCGACAGCGACGCGATCACCGTGAACAGCTTCTCCAAGTACTTCAACATGACCGGCTGGCGGCTCGGCTGGCTGGTGGTGCCCGAGACGCTGGTGCCGGTGTTTGAAAAGCTCGAGCAGAACCTGTTCATCTGTCCGTCGACGATTGCGCAGCATGCGGCGCTGGCCTGCTTCCATCCGGAGTCGATCGCGATTTACGAAGAGCGGCGGCGCGAG
>DASRXO010000649.1:0-4379 GCA_035654095.1 Telluria sp. | reverse complement strand
AACTGCCGACCGCCACTTCCTGCAGCAGCTCGGCGCCGCCGGCGTCGACCAGGATGGCCGGCGCCACGCTGACGTCGCTGCCGCCGACCATGATGTCGCGCACCGCGCTGGCACCCAGCGCCGTGACGGTGACCTGCTCGGCGCCGCGCCGGCTGGCGTCGAGGTGGAGCGGCACCTGGCCGTTGCGGTCGCTGAGCTTGGCGCCGACCAGCAAGGCGTTGCCGTTCCTGGTGCTCGCGCTGACCGCTTCGCCCGCGATCGGACGGCCGGCCGAATCGAGCAGGGTGACCATCATGTCGGCCGCGCTGCCGGTGCTCAGGAAGGCCGGGCCGCTGAGCGAGAGCGTGGTGCCGACCACGTTGACCACCGCGCTGGCGCTCTGCGCGCCGGCCTTGGCCGTGACCGTGATCGGCCGGTTCAGGCGCGAGCCGCCGGTGCCCAGGGTGGCGCTGACCTTGCCGCTCTTGTCGGTGCTGGCGCCGGCCACCGCCAGGAAGCCCGAATCGGCGCTGAACACGACCTTGGCGTCGGCCACCGCGGTGTTGTCGGCGGTCTTGACCAGCGCGGTCACGGTGACGTCGCTGCCGGGCTGGCCGGCCGAGGGTAACTCGTTGCTGCTGAACACCAGGCTGATCGAAGCAGCCTTGACGGCCGGATCGGGAGGGGGAGGCTCGACCACCGGCGGCGCCGGCTGCAGGCTGCCGCCGCAGCCCGCCGCGTTGCCCAGGGTGCAGGTGCCTTGGGCGCCGCCGCCGCAACCGGCCAGCAGGACTGCCGCCGACAGCAGGCAGGCGCGATAGTGTGATGTGCCATGTGTTCTCACGATAATTCCCCTTTGAAATGTCCGGCCCGCAAGTTTTCAAGCGTATCGTTTTGGGTAGGAAACTTTTTGATGCACAACAAATGGCCATGCGCCGGGCCGTTGGCCAGGGGAATCTGGTAACATACCGCCCCTCTGCTACAAAGGGTCACATGGCGAACGCATGCGGCGTCGATTTCGGGACGTCAAATTCCACAGTAGGCTGGGCGCGTCCCGGCCAGTCGGCCTTGCTCGCGCTGGAAGACGGCAAGGCGACCTTGCCCTCGGTGGTGTTCTTCAACGCCGACGATGACGAGGTCAGCTACGGCCGCGCGGCGCTGGCCGGTTACCTGGCCGGCTACGAGGGCCGGCTGATGCGCTCGCTCAAGAGCTTGCTCGGCACCAGCCTGATCGACGGCCAGACCGAGGTCGGCGGCCGCGCGCTGCCGTTTCGCATGCTGCTGGCCCACTTCATCGGCGAGCTCAAGCGCCGCGCCGAGCGCGCGGCCGGGCGCGAATTCAGTTCGGCCGTGTTCGGCCGGCCGGTGTTCTTCGTCGACGACAGCGCCGCGGCCGACCGCTTGGCCGAAGACACCCTGGCCGGCATCGCGCGCGCGGTCGGCTTCAAGGACATCGCCTTCCAATACGAGCCGATCGCCGCCGCCTTCGACTACGAGTCCCAGATCCGGCGCGAGGAACTGGTGCTGATCGCCGACATCGGCGGCGGCACCTCCGACTTTTCGCTGGTGCGGCTGGCGCCCGAGCGCGCCTTGAAGGCCGAGCGGCGCGACGACATCCTGGCCACCGGCGGCGTGCACATCGGCGGCACCGACTTCGATAAATACCTGAGCCTGGCGGCCGTGATGCCGCTGCTCGGCTACGGCAGCCGCCTCAACAACGACACCGACATCCCGTCCAGCTACTACTTCAACCTCGCGACCTGGCACACCATCAACCTGGCCTACACCCGCAAGGCGCAGGCCCAGTTGGCCGAGCTGGTGCGCGACGCGCGCGAGCCGGACAAGCTGGGCCGCCTGCAGCGCCTGATCGACGAACGCGCCGGCCACTGGCTGGCGATGCAGGTGGAGGAGGGCAAGATCGCCCTGTCCGACGCCGCCAGCGTCACGCTCGATCTCGACCGGCTGGCGCCGCCGCTCGCGCTGACCTTGCAGCGCCATGAGTTCGAAGAAGCGATCGGCCACTTGATCGACGGCGTGAGCCAGACCGTGCTCAAGCTGCTGGCCGACGCCGGCGTGACGCCGGCCGCCGTCGACACCGTGTTCTTCACCGGCGGTTCGAGCGGCGTGCGGGCGCTGCGCGAGCGCATCGGCGCGCTGGTGCCGCAGGCACGCAAGGTCGAGGGCGATCTATTCGGCAGCATCGGCGCCGGCCTCGCGCTCGACGCGGTGCGCAAGTTCGGCTGAGCATGGGCATTTTCGACCAGCCCATCGTCATGCTCGACTTCGAGACCACCGGCCTGTCGCCGGCGATGGGCGACCGCATCACCGAGGTGGCGGCGCTGCGCATCGTCGGCGGCCGGGTTGTCGAACGCTATGTCTCGCTGATCAATTGCGGGGTGCGGATTCCGTCCTTCATCACCGGCCTGACCGGGATTTCGCAAGCCATGGTCGATGCCGCACCGCCGGTCGCGCGCGTGCTGCCCGAGCTGCTCGCCTTCATCGGCGGCGATGCGTTGTCGGCCCATAACGCCAGTTTCGACGAGAAATTCCTGGTCGCCGAGAGCGCGCGGCTGGGCCTCGCGCCGGCGCACCAGGGCCTGGTTTGTTCGCTCAAATTGTCGCGCCGGGTGTTTCCCGGCATGCCGGGCTATAAGCTGGGCCAGCTCTCGGGCCAGCTCGGGATTCGCTTTCGCAGCGCGGCCCACCGCGCCGAGGCCGATGCCGAAGCGGCGGCCGAAGTGCTGCTGCATATCGGCCGCCACCTGGGCGAGCGCTACGGGCTCGGCCGCGTCGAGCCGCAGTTGCTGGTCGCGCTCAACAAGCTCAGCGCCGCCAAGGTCCCGGCTTTCCTCGCCAGCTATGCCATTGCAAAAAAGGCGACACAAATTACCTGACCGCATTACAATGTCGGCACCATGACCCGTCGCGCCTTGATCCGTGTAATGTTGTCGCTCCTGCTGCTCCTGTCGCAGCAGATGGCGCTGACCCACGCGCTGTCGCATTGGGCCGGATCGCTGGACGGCAATGCGCATGCGGTCCAGTCGGTCGACGACGCGGACGAGGACGACGGCAGCCTGTCCCGCTCCACCGCACAAGACCAGACCTGCCATCAATGCCTGGCCTTCGCCCAGTTCGCCAGCACCCTCGGCAATACGCCGCTTTATTTCGCCGCCGCCGATCCCGGCTTCTTCGCGGCGGCCTCCAATGTCGCGCGGCCCGGCTGCGTACATGCGGCTTGCGGCTTCCGCTCGCGCGCCCCGCCTGCCGCCGTCTAGGCTTGTGGTTGCCCGAGCCGCTGCGCCTGTGCGCGCAGCCGGCTCGTCGTTCTCTATTCGACCAGGATTGACCATGTTCAGTAAAACCGTGTTGGCAGCGGCGCTCGCCGCCGCCTTTGCCTTGCCCGTGTCCGCGTCCGCCGCCGCCGACGACAAGGAACTCGCCGCCATCCGCGAGCAGATCCGCCAGATGAAGGAGTCGTACGAGGCGCGCCTGCAGGCGCTCGAACAGCGGCTGCAGGATGCCCAGGCCGCCGCCGCGCAAGCGCAGAACGCGGCGGCGCAGGCCGCGCCGCCCGCGCCCGCCGAACCGGCGCCGATCAGCGCGCCGGTCACCGCCTCCAACGCGTTCAATCCGAATATTTCGCTGGTGTTGGGCGGCACCATGTCGAACCTGTCGCAAGACCCCGCCTTGTACCGCATCCAGGGCTTCGTGCCGCCGGCCGGCGAAGTCGGTCCCGGCAAGCGCAGCTTCAATCTCGGCGAGTCAGAACTGACCATGGCCGCGAATATCGATCCGATGTTCGCTGGCCAACTGACGTTCTCGCTGACCGGCGACGATACGGTGAGCGTCGAGGAAGCCTTCGTCCAGACCCGCGCGCTGTCGAATGGTCTGAACTTCCGGGCCGGCCGCTTCCTGTCCTCGGTCGGCTACCTGAACAGCCAGCACGCCCACGCCTGGGACTTCGTCGATGCGCCGCTGGCCTACCAGGCCTTCTTCGGCGGCCAGTACAAGCCGGACGGCCTGCAAGCCAAATGGCTGGCGCCGACCGACACCTTCATCGAACTGGGCATGGAGACCGCCAGCGGTTCCAGCTTCCCCGGCAACGACCGCAACAAGAACGGCTTCGGCGCGACCAGCGTGTTCGCCCATGTCGGCGACGACATCGGCGATTCCGGCAGCTGGCGCGCCGGCCTGTCCTACCTGCGCACCGGCGCCACCGACCGCAGCTACGAGGACAACGGCCTCGCGAACGCCTTCAGCGGCAGCTCCAGGCTGTGGATCGCGGACGGCATCTACAAATGGGCGCCGAACGGCAACCCGACCCAGCAGAATTTCAAGCTGCAGGGCGAGTATTTCCGGCGCAAGGAAAGCGGCACGCTGGCGGCCGGCGGCGACGTCGG
>DASRXO010000648.1:0-2855 GCA_035654095.1 Telluria sp. | reverse complement strand
TCAAGCTGTCCGAGAGCCAGCTGGCGCACAACCGCGCGAAGGACGGGGCGCGCCATGGCGCGCCCGCCGAGGGCGAGCGCGCCGCGCCGTCCGTGCTGGACCGCCAGCAAGCCTTCGGCTACACCCAGGAAGACCTGAAATTCCTGATGGCGCCGATGGCCGTGCTGGCCGAGGAAGCCACCGGTTCGATGGGCAACGACTCGCCGCTGGCGGTCATGTCGAACAAGCTCAAGCCGCTGTACAACTACTTCAAGCAGTTGTTCGCGCAAGTGACCAACCCGCCGATCGACCCGATCCGCGAGGCGATGGTGATGTCGCTGGTGTCCTTCATCGGTCCCAAGCCGAACCTGCTCGACACCAACAACGTGAACCCGCCGATGCGCCTCGAAGTGTCGCAGCCCATCCTCGGTTTCAACGACATGGCGCGCCTGCGCAGCATCAGCCTGCATACCGGCGGCAAGTTCAAATCGTATGAGCTGAACATCTGCTATCCGCTGGCCTGGGGCAAGGAAGGCATCGAAGCCTCGCTCGCCTCGCTGTGCGCGGAAGCGGTCGACGCCGTCAAGTCGGGCCACAACATCCTGATCGTGTCGGACCGCAAGGTCTGCGCCGACCAGGTCGCGATCCCGGCCTTGCTGGCCTGCTCGGCGATCCACCAGCACCTGGTGGGCCGCGGCCTGCGCGCCTCCACCGGCCTCGTGGTCGAGACCGGCTCGGCGCGCGAGACCCACCACTTCGCGCTGCTGGCCGGCTACGGCGCGGAAGCGGTCCATCCCTACCTCGCGATGGAAACCCTGGTCGAACTGGCCCAGGGCCTGCACGGCGAGCTGTCGGGCGAGACCGCGATCTACAACTACACCAAGGCGATCGGCAAGGGCCTGATGAAGGTGATGTCGAAGATGGGCATCTCGACCTACATGTCGTATTGCGGCGCGCAGATCTTCGAAGTCATCGGCCTGAACAAGTCGCTGGTCGACAAATACTTCCGCGGCACCTCGTCCAATGTCGAAGGCATCGGCGTGTTCGAAGTGGCGGAGGAAGCGCTGCGCCTGCACCACCTCGCCTTCGGCAACGATCCGCTGCTGGCCGACGCGCTCGACGCCGGCGGCGAGTACGCCTACCGCGTGCGCGGCGAGGAACACATGTGGACGCCGGACGCGATCGCCAAGCTGCAGCACGCGACCCGCGCCAACAACTTCTCGAGCTACAAGGAATACGCGCAGATCATCAACGACCAGAGCCGCCGCCACCTGACCCTGCGCGGCCTGTTCGAGTTCAAGCTCGACCCGAGCAAGGCGATCCCGCTCGATGAAGTCGAGCCGGCCAAGGACATCGTCAAGCGCTTCGCCACCGGCGCGATGTCGCTCGGCTCGATCAGCACCGAGGCCCACGCCACGCTGGCGATCGCGATGAACCGCATCGGCGGCAAGTCGAACACCGGCGAGGGCGGCGAAGATCCTTACCGCTACACGAAAGAGCTGAAAGGCATCCCGATCAAGCAGGGCGAGACCATGGCGTCCGTGATCGGCGCGCACAACGTGGTGGTCGACATCCCGCTGCAGGACGGCGACTCGCTGCGCTCGCGCATCAAGCAGGTGGCCTCGGGCCGCTTCGGCGTCACCGCCGAGTACCTGAACTCGGCCGACCAGATCCAGATCAAGATGGCGCAGGGCGCCAAGCCTGGCGAGGGCGGCCAGCTGCCCGGCCACAAGGTGTCGGACTACATCGCCAGCCTGCGCTTCTCGGTGCCGGGCGTGGGCCTGATTTCACCGCCGCCGCACCACGACATCTATTCGATCGAGGACCTGGCCCAGCTGATCCACGACCTGAAGAACGCCAATCCGCTCGCCTCGATCTCGGTCAAGCTGGTGTCGGAAGTGGGCATCGGCACGGTGGCCGCGGGCGTGACCAAGGCCAAGGCCGACCACGTGGTGGTGGCCGGCCATGACGGCGGCACCGGCGCCTCGCCGCTGTCCTCGATCAAGCATGCCGGCACGCCGTGGGAACTGGGCCTCGCCGAGACCCAGCAGACGCTGGTGCTGAACGGCTTGCGCAGCCGCATCCGGGTCCAGGCCGACGGCCAGATGAAAACCGGGCGCGACGTCGTGATCGCCGCCATGCTGGGCGCCGACGAGATCGGCTTCGCCACCGCGCCGCTGGTGGTCGAGGGCTGCATCATGATGCGCAAGTGCCACCTGAACACCTGCCCGGTGGGCGTCGCGACCCAGGACCCTGTGCTGCGCGCCAAGTTCGCCGGCAAGCCCGAGTATGTGGTCAACTATTTCTTCTTCGTGGCCGAAGAGGCGCGCCAGCTCATGGCGCAGCTCGGCATCCGCACCTACGACGAGCTGATCGGCCGCGCCGACCTGCTCGACAAGTCGAAGGCGATCTCGCACTGGAAGGCGCAAGGCCTCGATTTCTCGGCCATCTTCTACCAGCCGAAGACCGACACCGGGCTGGCGATTTACCACAACGTCTTCCAGGAACACGGGCTCGAAAAGGCGCTCGACCACAAGCTGATCGCCCAGGCCAAGGCGGCGCTGGAAAAAGGCGAGCGCGTGTCCTTCATCTCGCCGGTGCGCAACGTCAACCGCACGGTGGGCACCATGCTGTCGGGCGAAGTGGCCAAGCGCTACGGCCACGCCGGCCTGCCGGACGACACCATCCACATCCAGCTGCAGGGCACGGCGGGCCAGTCGGCCGGGGCCTTCCTGGCGGCCGGCATCACGCTCGACCTGGTCGGCGAAGGCAACGATTACGTGGGCAAGGGTCTGTCGGGCGGGCGCATCATCGTGCGGCCGAACACCGAGTTCCGCGGCTGGGCGGTGGACAACATCATCGTCGGCAACACCGTC
>DASRXO010000647.1:0-6270 GCA_035654095.1 Telluria sp. | reverse complement strand
CTGGTCTCGCTGTTTTCGGCCGGCGTCAAGATGCCGGTGCCGATCACGTATGCGCGCTGGGCGCCGCCGGTCCGGCTGGCCTGGGTCTCGATGGCGCTGACCGTGGCGCTGATGGCCGCCTTCGCCTGCTTCATCCTCGGCCTGCCGCTGGGCGCCGGCGTGCTGCTCGGCGCCATCCTCGCGCCCACCGACCCGGTGCTCGCCACCGACGTGCAGGTGCGCCACGCCGACGACCGCGACCAGTTGCGCTTCGCCCTCACCAGCGAGGCCGGCATGAACGACGGCTCGGCCTTCCCGTTCGTGATGCTGGGCCTCGGCCTGCTCGGCGTGCACGAGCTGGGCGAGTTCGGCTGGCGCTGGATGCTGTTCGACGTGGCCTGGGCCACGCTGGGCGCGGTGGCGCTCGGCGTCGCGGCCGGCGCCGGCCTCGGGCGGCTGGGCTGGATGCTGCGCAACCAGGATCCGAAGCACGAAGTCCTCGACGACCTCGTCGGCCTCGGCCTGATCGCGGTGGTGTACGGCCTGTGCGTGTGGCTCAAGACCTGGGGCTTCCTGGCGGTGTTCTTCGCCGGCGTGGCCTTGCGCCACACCGAGCTGCTGCTGTCGGGCGCGCACAAGGACCGCCACGGCCTGCTGGTGGTGGACGATACGACCAGCAAGGCCGCGGACGCCGAACCGATGACCGTCAGCGCCGAGTCGCTGGTGTTCAAGGAACACCTCGAGCGGCTGTCCGAGCTGACACTGGTGCTGCTGCTGGGCGGCATGGTGTCGGTGCACGACTGGAACTGGCGCACGGTGTCGACCGCGCTGTTCCTGTTCGTGGTGGCGCGCCCGCTGAGCGTGCTGATCGGGCTGGGCGGCTCACGCGCCTCGGCCCGGCTGCGCATGATCGCCGGCTGGTTCGGGGTGCGCGGGATCGGCTCGGTGTATTACCTGATGTACGCCATCAACCACGGCCTGCCGCGCTCGCTGGTGCGCGAGATGATCCAGCTGACGATCGTCGCGGTCATGCTGTCGATCGTGGTCCACGGCACCAGCGTGAAGCCCTTGCTGGACCGCTTTTGGCGCCGCGGCCGGACTAGCTGAGCTTGCCTTCGTAGAGCGGCGTACCTTCGTCGATGTGCAGGGTCAGGCGCAGCGGACGGCGCGCCCGCAGCGGCGCGAAGTGGGCCGTGACGACCGCCAGCAAGGTCTCGCCCACGTGCTTGAGCAAGGCCGCGCCGCGGCCCGGCGCGATGCGCAGGTTGAGGTAGACGAAGGCCTTGTCGTGCTCGCCGTCGGCCACCGCATGGTGCGGCGCCGGACAGGCCAGCACGCGCGTGCCGTCGAACGGGAACACGGTGCGGCCCTGGCCGTCCTCCAGCTCGACCAGGGTGCGCGCCAAGACCTTGCACAGCGCGCCCATGTCGGTCTCGGCCTCGATGTTGGCCGTGTAGTCGATCTTAAGATGCGGCATGGCGGTAGCGGATGGTCCACTTGATGACCAGCGGCTGGGTCATGCTGAATTTGCCGGTCGCGCAGGACACCAGGGTCTTCATCGGCCCGTACGGCGCCTGGTACAGCGGGTTGCCCTTGGTCGGCTCGGCCTTGCACGATTGCAGGCCGCTGACCTCGTACTCGGTCACGTCGCCGTCCTTGAAGCGCACGGTGTTGCCGTCGACCGTGGCCTGGTCCGAGAACGAGGCGAATTCCAGCGTCACGCGCTCGACCTGCTGCGCGCCGTTCGGGGTGTAGGTGTCGGTGCGGCTGATCGCGCCCGGCTGCAGGCGGTAGACCGTGGCCAGCTTGATGCGCGCATCTTTCACCGGCGCGCTCTTGCCGAGTTGGTCCAGCTCGTCCTGGCGGTAGCTGACCTGGTAGCCGGCGCCGTCCTTGCTGTCGCGGATGTCCTTGATGTAGGCGGTGGCGATCAGTTCGCTGCCGTCGGCCAATACGAATTTCGGCAACAGCTGCGGATGCGCGTAGCCGCTGTCGGCGATGCCCGACACGATGCCGGCCGAAAACGGCAGCGGATAGTAGGGGCTGTTCGCATGCTGGCTCGGCCCGCCGTTGATCATGTTCAGGCTGAACACATGCTCGTGGTCGCGGAAGGTGGCCAGCGCGCGGTCGTACTCGCCCTGCGCGAACCACGTCATCGCGAACGGCGGCCGAGTCTTGTCGAGCCAGGCTTGCAGGTCGGCCTTCGGCGTCCGGTCGCGCATGCCGGCGCGGTTCCACATCTCGTTGGTCGCGATCAGCTGCTGCAGCAGCGAGAAATTCTCGCCGAGGATGCGGTGCTTGCCGCGGTAGGTGTCGGTGCGGCGGCCCTTGTTCCACATGTCGAGCGATTGCATGGCCGGGTCGTACCAGAAATCCATGTAGCGCGCGGCGATGCGGGTCGAGTAGGCGTAGGCGTACTCTTTCTCTTCCGGCGTCAGGATCCCGAGGTAGGCCGAGGTCGAGAGGATTTCCAGCATCGCGGTCTCGCCGTAGGGCCCGAGGCTGCGGCCGAAGGTGAAGCCTTCGCCGGTCGCGGTGGCCGAGTCGAGCGCGACGTCGGCCGCCTTGCGCAGCATGGCCTTGAGTTCGGGCGTGACGGCCAGGCCGGTCTCGATGAAGCGCTCGCAGATCTCGGCCACCAGCAGGATGCTGTAACGGTCGAAGCGGCCGTCGCCCGGGGTCTCGTCGGAGAAGCCGAACTTGCCCGAGTAGGCCTTGTAATGGGTGAGCATCTTGTCGAGCAGGACCTTGCTGCCCGCCTCGTCTTCCCAGCCGAGCAACATGCGCAGGCGGGCGATGCTGAAGGCCACGCCGAAGTAGTTGGTCGGCAGCTTGATCAGCTCGTAGTCGGGGGTGGTCACGAAGGTATGCCAGTCGAGCTTTTGGCGCAGCAGCGCCAGCGTGGCCGGGCTGACCGCCTGCTCGAGCAGGCCGGCGTTCTTCAGCTTGACCAGCATCTGCAGGTAGTAATAGATGCCCCAGGTATGGTTGTCCATGCCGACCGTCATGTCGGCGATGTCGCGGTAGTCGCGCAACAGCTGCGGCAGGCGCGGATCGTCCTTCGGCATGTTCAGCAGCAGCTGGCCGAGCCCGTTCGCGACTTTGCCGGGCAAGAATTTGTCGCCGGCCTTGAACGGCGCGTAGCCGTCGATGACGATCCCTTCCTTCTCCTTGGCCAGCCGCTTGAAGAAGTACGCGAGCTGGGGGTAGGCGTTGCTCTGCACCACCTGGTTCATCGGCATGGAGGCGGGGGTCGCGGCCTGCGCCGCGCCGCAGGCCAGGGCGCCGAGCAGCGCGGCGCGCAGGAGGGTCGATTGGAAAGGAATCATGGGATATCAGTCGAAGGAAAACGTTTAACTTATATTACGTGAATTTTTCGTCACGGTAAAGTCACACGTCGACATTTCGACGCTGCGCCGCAGCACGCGTCAATATGGTGCGGGTAAAAAAACGTTTGCTTAGTTACGGCTGACGGTGGACGCGCGCAAGATCAGTTGCGGCTCGATCTTGGTGTAGCTGGCGATCGGCTTGCCGTCGATGATGTCCAGCAGCTTTTCCATCGCGGTGGCGCCCATGCGCTCGCTTTGCAGGTCGACCGTGGTCAGCGGCGGCGAGGTGTAATTACCGAACTGGATGTTGTCGAAGCCGGTCACCGAGATGTCGGCCGGCAGCCGGAAGCCCAAGGTCTGCGCCTCTTTCATGAAGCCCAGCGCCATCAGGTCGTTGTAGCAGATCAGCGCATCCGGATGGGTCGAGCCGAGCATGATCGACGAGCAGATGCGCTCGCCCTCGGGCGCCGACGGCGAACTGCCGTCGAACATCGCCAGCGGCAGCTTGTGCTCGGCCAGGCATTCGCGGATGCCGCCCAGGCGCTCCTCGTCGCGCCGCGATTTCGAAAAGCCCAGGTAGGCGATGTTCTTGTGCCCCTGGGTGACCAGGTGGCGCGTGACCATATAGGCGCCGCGGTGGTCGTCGCTGGCCACGCACGGGATGTCGAGCTCGGCCAGGGTGCCGAAGAATACCAGCGGCTTTCCGAGTTCGGCCATCCACTTCATCTCTCGTTCCTGCATGCGCGAGAACACGATCATGCCGTCCACGCGCCGGCTCAGCGCCTCGAGCAGCGGCCGCTCGCGGCTCGGGGTCTCTTCGGTGTCGACCAGCAGCACGGTGTAGCCGTGCGCCAGCGCGACCCGGTTGGCGCCTTTCACGATGCTGGTGAAGTGCGGGTTGCCGACGTCCAGCACCGACAGGCCGATGGTATTGGTGCGCCCGGTGATCATCGATTGCGCCAGCGGATTCGAGCGGTAGCCCAGTTCGGCGATGACGGCCTTGATGGTGGCCTCGACCGGCGGCGAGAAGCGCTGCGCGCCATTCACGAACTTGGACACCGTGGCGGTGGATACGCCGGCGGCGGCGGCCACGTCGCGGATGGTCGGGATATTTTTCTTCATGAGTTCGGTAATCGATTAACGCGGTAACGCCGATATTAGCACGCGGTAACGCCCGTGCCGCCATGCGGCGGGCCGTATTTTCGCCAAAACCGATTGACGGGCAGGAAATTTTCGATATACTTCGGTTAAACGTTTAACTCTACCCGATTATTATGACCCAAACCACCTCTGGCAAACCTTTCAAACGCCTGCTGCTGACCGGCGCCGGCGGCGGCCTCGGCACCGTGCTGCGCGAGCGCATCAAGCCGTGGGCCGACATCGTGCGCCTCAGCGACCGCAACGACCTCGGTCCCGCACGCGAGGGCGAAGAAATCATGTGCTGCGACCTGGCCGACCGCGAGGCGGTGCTCAAGATGGTCGACGGCGTCGACGCGGTACTGCACTTCGGCGGCATCTCGGTCGAAGACAAGTTCGAGCCCATCATGCAGGCCAACATCCTCGGCCTGCACCACCTGTACGAGGCGGTGCACAAGAGCGGCGTCAAGCGCGTGATCTACGCCAGCTCGAATCATGTGGTGGGCTACTACCGCACCACCGACCTGGTCGACGCCGACATGCCGCTGCGCCCGGACGGCTTCTACGGCATCAGCAAATGCTTCGGCGAGGCGCTGTCGCGCTACTACTACGACCGCTTCGGCATCGAGACCGTGTGCCTGCGCATCGGCTCCGCGTTCAGCGAGCCGAAGACGGCGCGCATGATGGTCACCTTCCTCGCCTACGACGACCTGGTGGAGCTGATCCGCTGCGCGCTGTTCACGCCGCGCGTCGGCCACACCATCGCTTTCGGCGTGTCGGACAACGACAGGACCTGGTGGGACAACCGCAAGGCCGGGCATCTCGGCTACGTGCCCGCGTCCAGCTCGCGCCAGTTCACGCACCTGTTCCCCGACACCGCGGTGCGGCCGGCCGACGGCGACATGCCGACCATCTTCCAGGGCGGTCCGTTCGTCACGGCCGGTCCGCAGTATGAGTAGAACGCCGGCGGGCCTGATGGCGGGACTGCTGACGTTCGCGGCCTGCGGCGCGGCATGCGGCGCGGCGCCGATCAACGGCGTGGTCGGCGATACGCTGTGCCTGAACGCCGATCCCGCGCAAGACACCACCCGCTTGATCGAGAGCGTGCTGGGCGCCGGCGCGATCGAGTCGCCGAGCGACGGCGCTTACTCGCCGGCGCGCCCGCACGTGCTGCAAATGCCGGCCGATGGCGCGGTGGGCCCTCATTTCGCGCTGCTGTCGATCGAGCCCACCGACGTCAACCTCGACCGCGTGCCGATGTCGCAAGGCGGCGACCGCAGCCGCACCGAGATCAAGCTGGCGCCATCGAAGGGCGGCGCGCACGACGCGTTCAAGGCGCACGAGGGCGACACCCAGGTCTATACCTGGCGCTTCCGTATCGCGCTGGGCGTGAAGTTCTCGCAGAACTTCACGCACATCCACCAGATCAAGGCAAACGGCGGACGGTTCGCCGACGCGCCGGTGATCACCTTCACGCCGCTCGCCAACGGGCAGCTGGAAGTGCGCCACGTCGCCGACAAGCTCATCAAAGGGGACCATACCGTGCTTGGCTCCGTGCCGCTGGCGGCGCTGCAGGGCAAGTGGATCGACGTGCGCGAAGAGATCAGCTATTCGAACACGCAGGGCCATTACAAGCTCGCGCTGCGCGACCTGCAGGGCGCGCAGGACGATCCGCTCGCGCTCGGCGACCTGCGCCTGGCGTTCGAGCGGCTTGCCAAGCTCGGAGCGCGCGACGCGCGCCTGGTCGAGTTCCCCGAGCTCGGCGCGAGCTACCGCTTCGACGCGGTCGACTGGAAGGCCTTCTTCGGCGACGCGCGCCGCCTCG
>DASRXO010000646.1:0-2189 GCA_035654095.1 Telluria sp. | reverse complement strand
ACCAGCTGTTCGTTGAGCTCCTGCAGCCGCAGTTCGCCCTGTTTGAGGGCCGAGATATCGGAGATCAGCACGTAGAAGCCGCGCACCTCGCCGCCCTGGTCGACGTCGGGAATGTAGTTGGCCCAGGTGTGGCGCAGTTCGCCGGCGGCGGTCACCAGCTCGCGGCCGAAGGCCTGCGGCTTGCCGTCCAGCGCGGCCAGCACATGGGGCGCGTCCTGCGCCAGCAGATCGTCGTGCATCACGTCCTGCATCAACTGGCCGAGCATCTCGTACGGCTGGCGGCGGAAGAAATCGAGATACAGGCGGTTGGCGAAGCCGCAGCGCAGTTCGGCGTCCCAGTAGCCGACCATGCCGGGCAGGTTGTCGGTCAGGGTGCGGATGAAGCGCTCGCTCTGTTCGAGTTGGGCGCCGGTGGCGCGCCGCGTTGCCTCGGCCGCGATGCGTTCGCTGATGTCGAGCACCACCCCGGTCACGCCGACGATCCGTTGGTCGGGGCCGAACACCGGGTAGTAGCTGACGATCCAGTGGCGCTCGACCGCCGGCGCGGCCGGCAGTGCGCCGCTGATTTCGAAGCCAATGATCGGACATCCGTCGGCCAGCACCTTGCGGTAGTTCCGTTCGAACTCGGCGCCGACCTCGCCCAGCAGCTCGGGCAGGGTATGGCCGATGTGGTCCGCCACCGGCTTGCCGTTGATCGCCGCCAGATAGTCGTTGATCATCACGCAGCGCAGATCGCGATCGAAGAAGCAGAGGCCGACCGGGGCCGAGGCGAACACCGTTTCGAGCAGCGCGGTCGAGCGCGTGAGCTGCTCGGTGCGCGCCGCGACCAGGGTCTCGAGCCCGGTGCGGTAGCGCAGCAGTTCGCCCTCGACCTGGCGCAGCGCGGCGCCCACCTCGGCCGCCTCGCGGATCCGCGGCGGCGGGATGTCGAGCGGCTCGCCGCGGCCCAGCGCGGCGGCGGGCGCGCACAGCGCGCGCACCGACCGGCCGATGGCGCCGCCGATGATCCAGGCAGTCAGGAAGCCGACCGCCAGCAGCGCGGCGACCCCGGCCAGCATCTTGGCTAGCGCGTCGAACAGGGTTTGGCGCGCGGCGTCCTGCGGCACGCCGACCGAGACGAACCAGCCGCTCACCGGCGAGCGGCTGAACACCGAGTAGATCGGTATGCCTTCGCGCGAGACCAGTTCCAGCACCCCGCTGGCGGACTGGCGCACGCGCGCCGCCATTTGCGGACGCGCCCTGCCGCCGACGGTGCGCGCCGCATTCAGGTTGCGCGCGACGATCACTTCGCGTTGATCGAACACCTGGCCGATCCAGCCGGCCGGCAGGCGCTGGTCGGCCAACAGCTTCTCCAGGTGGCCGGTCTGGAACTGGACCGACAGCACGTACGCGACCGCGGCGCCACGCCGCACCGGCACGTCGATCGACAGCAAATACGGCTGCGTCGGGTCGGCGCGGTACAGGCCCGAGGTGCGCGCCGTACTGGAGGCGAACACCTGAATCACACTCTCGGCGTTGGCATTCGGCGGCAGCGCGCCGCCGTAGGGGACGCGGGTATCGAGCAGGGGCCGGGCGCCCGGTCCGCTGAGCACGAAGCCGACCGCCGGAAAACCCGGCCGCAGCACGCTGCGCGCCTGGGCATGGAAGGCGGCCAGGTCGGCGCCGGCCAGACTGGGCGAACTGGCCAGCGCGCGCGGCGCGGTTTCGCCGTTCTGCAAGTCACGGTCGACCGCCAGTATCAGCGAGGCGGCGCTGCGCTCGGCGTCGAGCAGGATGTCGCGCCGTTTGTGCTGGTAGAAATCGTAGGCCATGGAGCCGAAGCCGATCAGGGTCGGCAGCGCGCAGGCCAGGACCAGCGTGGCGGTCTTGGACCGGATCGACGGGAGGGAATCGCGTGAGATGCTGGGCACTGACAGACCTCCGGGTCGCGCCGGCGCCAGAGTGACGCCGTGGTATCGATGGTAGCCGAGGCCGCAGTTTCCGCCTAGTATTTTGTTCCGCCATGTCGTTCCCGGGCAGGCGGGAACCCATAGCGCATATGATCAGCCGCGCTATGGGTTCCCGCCTGCGCGCACTAGTGTCCGGAATAATTTGCTTGACTAAGCTGGGAGGGGTTGCAGGCATTGGATTAGGGGCGTATACCCGAGTTTGCCGACTCAACTAATCCAAACCTGCAACATGTTCAGCAT